>CALKWL010000119.1 GCA_938004235.1 uncultured Gammaproteobacteria bacterium | reverse complement strand
CTTCCCCTACACGCCGCTCTCCCGATCTGTGTAACACGGTTTCTACACCGGCCATATGGCGCAGGACGTCCAGTGTAGCCAAGCAATCGCCCAGCGCTGTGTGGTCACCACCGGGAAGCGACTGCCACCAAAACGAACCGTCGCGGCGAAGCTGGCCGACGTAGGCCGAATATTCTTCCATAGCGCAGATGGATTCATATCCAATCGCCTCCAGGCCGTGCAGCTCGCATGTGGCCACCATGCGGCCGTTGTCAAAATCTGCATTGTAAATAACGACGACGGCGGCACCGGCGAGGATGGTGGCCAGCTCTTCATGGAACTCTGCAAACGGCCGTTCGTTGGCCAACGTCTCATTGGTCAGATGGTGCACAGCGGTGGCGCCAGGCGCGACGGGTAAAATGGGATTGAAGCGACGATTAAACAGAACGCGGCCAGTTGCATCAATGATGGCCAACTCGATGATTTCACCATCTAGATCCGTCGTCTCTGTGTCCATAATGACGAAGTCTCCCGCATCGAGGAGCTGGCGTGCCCAATCTGCCGCATATTCGCCGGCCTGTTGGGCATCCCGCATCTGCCGGCAGTCAAGACAGTAACCACCCCTCACACGGCCGTATCTGCCTGGCGTGATGGGCTGAACGTAGCCGCAACCCTGGCAGGTGCGGGCAGTCTCAGAGGCGGCGCGAGCCTTAGCCAGCGCCGCCTCCTGCTTCTGTGTTATCTGCTTTTTGGGGATGGCCTGGGCCGCATCATACAGATTGTAGTCGGGTGTACGGTAATAGGAAGAGGTCTTGATGGCTGCCGGCAGCTGGCCAGGCGCTGGGCGCAGTCCCATGCGGCCCAGGCTCGTCTTCGTTTTCAGGTTATCCGGGACATCCTCCCACCTGTAATATTTGTTCATATGTCCCCCTTGCTTGCTTTGCCTAGCTGCCAAGCTGGGTATATTGCGTTCGTATATTCGTCCGTTATAATTTGGGTATGCAAGGCTCACCTCTGAGCCGACCATACTCCTGTCCCCTGACCAGGGACGCTAAAGACGTCGCGTAAGCGACGTCTTTATTTTTTTATCACAAAATAAGAGAGCCAGACGCTGATTGAATCATTGGGAAACCGCGTCCGGTAGAAAACAGTTTACGAAGTGACCCTTCACCGTAGGCTGTAGCCCCTGCGATACATAACGAACTCCAATGAAACAAAAATAGATCGGTGAAATTGTCAGAAGAAATTGTGGTGCCGTAATTCGTAAACCACTCGCGGGCATCGTGTCTAAACGGCCGTAACCTGGCGTGCATATACGCCTCAGCGCGGACACTTTCTTCCTCAGTACGCCAGGCAACCAGCCTCAAATCAATAAGCTCTTTTATTTCAAGCTCCTGAAAATGAGCTGGGTAGTTATATCCCTGGATACGAGATAAAAGCTGCTGGCTTCTGCCAATTTTTAGCCAGACAAAACCATCAACATCTTCCCCAGCCACGCAGTAAACATGATGCGGGAACTCTAGTGAATTCGAGTGTACCTCAAGATCGTGCTGCCACTTTTGCGCAAGCATCTTATCGGCATACCGTTCGATGAATTTTAACATTTCTATAACTCCGATTTTTTCCCTTAAGAAGAAGCCCCGCCAACGCCCTCGAACTTCTGGACGCTCAAGCTGGCCCAATGCGTCAACTCCGCCTCGTCCTGCACGTACTCTTCCGGCTCCACTGGCTGCATCCGGTCGCGCTCGTAGGCATTGAGGAAGCTGGCAATCAACCAACGCACAAACGGCTGAAACTGCATCCGCTCCTGCTTGGCCCAACTCTTCAAAACATCAGTCATGGCCGGGGCCACCAAAACGGCCGTACGCTGCCCACCAGAATTGGATTTTTCAGCCACAGACGGCCGTGCGCCATTTTCGTAATGATTGGCACACCAATCAATCACCCAGCGCATGAACGGTCGAAATTTCATGCTGTAAACCCTGGCCAGCCGCCGCAGCTGGGCGGCATCATCATCAGGCAGTAGCAAGGTGAGATACTGATAATTTCCCTGCATGGACCGACCAGCCAGATCGGGTGTACCGTGCTTTACCTGATGGATAGCCTGACTACGGCTGGCCTTGCCCGGTTTGCTGGATGGTGTGGGCACTGGCGCGAAATCGGGGAGCAGTGGCTCGTCACCAATGTCTAGCTGCTCCCACATTTCATCATCAAGCGGATTATTGAATTCTTTAGGCATAAGCAGCCTCCGGCTCCAGGTGCTCGTGATAGATGCGGTTTACAAGCAACTGGTAAGCATCTGCCGCAGCAACGGCCGTTGCACTGGCCGCACCTTGCTGCGTTTTGGCATACTCTAAAATGGTCAGCCCACCGACGGCGGGGCCTTCAGATATAGAAACCGTGCGCGGAATCGGATCAACCAGCAGGTCGCCGAAGCCGCTCGATTCCAGGTTCTTGTACATGGATTGAGTGAGGTTCAGCCGGGCATCCACCATGGTTGGTAGAATGTAGGCGATACGGGTGTTATACCCTTTTTGCTGCGCATCCCGGACGCGCCGGGTAAGCAGCAGCGTGGCCCGGACGCTCTTAAAGTCCAGCACGGTGGGCGTCACGATAAAATCAGACAGGCTAAAGATTGCATCTTCCAGCGCATCACTGGAAGGGGGGCAATCCAACATGATGACGTCAAACATTTTCTTTAGCGGGGCCAGTCGGGAATAAACGAGCCGGGCTACGGTCGGGAAGTTTTGGGCATCTGTGCGCCCCGCTCGAATAAACTCATTTACCTGCTGCTGCACCTGCGCCACCAAATCTTCTTTGGTGGCCTTGATGCGATCCGAGCCTGGCAGCACGTACAGGCCGGGGCGCGAGGGCCCACCTTCCGTGCTGCGGTCGGCGGGCATGATGTTGGCCCGGAAGGCGGCAACAAGATCGGGCTTACCGTTTGTCACGTAGCTTGTCCCGTCAATGACTTTGCTGACGCAACGGCCGTTTGGCCGAAGCCCCAGCATAGTGCTGGCCGAATCCCCTTGCGGATCCAAATCAATAATCAACACGCGCCGGTTTTGCTCTGCCAGAATACCCGACAGACCATACCCTAAATTTGCTGCCGTCGTGCTTTTTGCTACGCCACCAGCTGCGTTTACGACACCGATAATAGTCATTTTCCATACTCCTTTTTGACCGAATTAAAAGACGTTATAAGAGGTTAAACTATATTAAAACATGTTTTAACTTTCGTCAATGTCTTTTAACAAACCGGGTGCGATTTGCCAAAATCAACGTAGCGCGGTTTTGCGTGGTATCATACCGCAAACGGCCGTCGCCTCTCACAGCGCGAATTTTCGGCCTTAGCGGGGAGGCCAAAAAACGGCCGTTTCCCAACTTGCCCAGATCGGAAGAGCACACGTCTGAACTCCAGTCACGTCAGTCAATC
>CALKWL010000118.1 GCA_938004235.1 uncultured Gammaproteobacteria bacterium | reverse complement strand
GATTGACTGACGTGACTGGAGTTCAGACGTGTGCTCTTCCGATCTGATGGAAAAACGCTGGCGGAATTCCATTTCGAGCTGGTTTTTTTCGGCGTTGAGTTCGGAGAGTTGTTGTTTGAGGGTTTTGCTGTAGCGCGCAAGGCGCTCTTCGCTCAGGTTGCTCAGGCTCGCGGGATCGATGTGGTCGAGCTCGATTTGTAATTCAAGCAGTTGCAGCAGGTTGTTTTTTTCATAGGCTTGGTTGACGCGCTGCATGAGTTCGGTTTTGCGCGCGCGTTGCTGCGGGTCGCTTTCGCGGTCGGGGTGCAGGTTGCTGACCAGTTTGCGATAAACCTCGCGCACGGAGGTTTTGATGTCCTGCGCGTCCTCGGCTTCTTTTTGTTCCTTGGCGAGCTGTTTGGCGCTTTTTTTGCGTTTGGCTTGGCGTTGTTCGTTGCGCTGTTGGCGCGCGCGTTCTTCGGCGGCGAATTGCTCGTGCAAATGTGCCTGCGCACGCTGCATGAATTCTTCAAAGCTCAGTTCGTCGGCATCGTCGCCCAAATCCACGCCGGTCATTGCGGTGAATTCAGCTTTCATGGCGGCGAGCATTTCTTTGTGCTCGGGGGCGGTGTCGCGTGGGCGGTATTTGTCCAGGATGGCTTCGAGCTGAGGGTCATCATTACCTTGGACGATGAGGTCATCTATGAGCTGGACAATCATGTCGCCAAGGCGCTCGCGTTCGCGCTTGCTCAGGCCTTTGGCGTCGTAGAGTTCGTCGAGGCGCAGCACGAAGGCGGCTTTGAGTTTGCTTTTGGCTTGCAGGATCGGCAGCAACTCAAGCGCGTATTTTTGCTGAAAGCGACTGATGGTGCTCTGCCATTCGGTGATTTGTGCGCGCTTTTTCTCAATCTGTTGCAGCAGCTTGTTAAAAGCTGCTTGGGCTGGACTGAGCGTGGTCGCGCCTTCAGCGGGGGCAAGGGTAATGGAGGTTTCGGGGGGAAGGTCGTCGAAAAGGCTTGGGTTCATAGTGGTGATGCGCTGGCTTAAATCAGTTCGCCGCGCAGCGAGTTGGGCATGACTTCGGTAATGACGACGTCGATGAATTGGCCGATCAGCCGTTCGCCGCCCTTGAAATTGACCACGCGGTTGTTTTCGGTGCGGCCCTTGAGTTCGCTGGCATCCTTGGTGGAATGGCCCTCGACCAGAATGCGCTGGGTGCTGCCGAGCATGGCCTCGGAGATGGCGCGCGCCTGGGCGTTGATCTGCTCTTGCAGGCGGTAGAGGCGTTCCTTTTTCACCTCCAGCGGGGTGTCGTCCGCGTAGCTGGCCGCCGGGGTGCCGGGGCGGGCGCTGTAGATGAAGCTGAAGGACATGTCGAAGCCGATGTCCGTAATCAGCTTCATGGTGGCCTCGAAGTCGGCCTCGGTTTCGCCGGGGAAGCCGATGATGAAGTCGGAGGACAGGCTGATGTCCGGGCGCGCCTCGCGCAGCTTGCGAATCTTGGACTTGTATTCGATGGCGGTGTGGCCGCGCTTCATCGCCGCCAGGATGCGGTCGGAGCCGGATTGCACCGGCAGGTGCAGGAAGCTGGCCAGCTTGGGTACGTTGCGGTAGGCCTCGATCAGGCGGTCGGTGAATTCGACCGGGTGCGAGGTGGTGAAGCGGATGCGCTCGATGCCGTTGATGGCGGCGACGAATTCGATCAGCAGGGCGAGATCCGCGATGCCTCCGTCGTGCATCGCTCCCCGGTAGGCGTTGACGTTCTGCCCCAGCAGGTTGATTTCGCGCACGCCCTGGGCGGCAAGCTGGGCGCATTCGGCCAGTACGTCGTCGAACGGGCGGGAAACCTCCTCGCCGCGCGTGTAGGGCACCACGCAGAAGGTGCAGTATTTGGAGCAGCCCTCCATGATGGAGACGAAGGCGGTCGGGCCCTCGGCGCGCGGCTCGGGCAGGTTGTCGAACTTTTCGATTTCGGGGAAGGAAATATCCACCACGGCATGACCTTCGCGGCGAACTTCGCGCAGCATCTCCGGCAGGCGGTGCAGCGTCTGCGGGCCGAACACCAGATCAACGAAAGGCGCACGCTCGCGGATGGCTTCGCCTTCCTGGCTGGCCACGCAGCCGCCGACGCCGATGACCAGTTCCGGCTTGATGCGCTTGAGCTCTTTCCAGCGCCCCAGTTCGGAGAAGACCTTTTCCTGCGCCTTTTCGCGGATGGAGCAGGTGTTGAGCAGGATGACGTCGGCCTCTTCGGCGGTTTGGACTTGGGTCATGCCGGCGTAGGCATCAAGCACGTCGCCCATTTTTTGGCTGTCGTACTCGTTCATCTGGCAGCCCCAGGTCTTGATGTAGAGCTTTTTCGGCGCGGAGGCGGGCGGGGTTTCGGCGGCAGTATCGCGGTGCATGGAGGTTAACCAGTCGCTTTGTGGAAGGGGGCGCATTCTAACCCGAATGTTGCATAAATTACGCCCGCCTAAGATTTACCGCGTTATTGATTCGGCCAAGTGAAGTTTGAATTTGTGACCGAAGTTGGGGCAATGTCACTGCTTGAAAGAACGGGAAGGCCGAATCAATAATCAATCAAATGAGTAGGTTATTGATACGGCACTGCGACACCAACCGATTGCGGCTGTGCGTCCAACACACGTCGGATTCAAAAATTCTCTGTGCCGTATCAATAAAACCGGCTTTTAAAGCTTGGGTTCATTGCCGCCGGATGGTTTCTGAGATACCTGATCGCGCCAAAACCCAGGCTGCATACTCAGGGCGCGTTTCCAGGTTTGCGGCAGGCGCCGCTCCATGCGACCTAGCCGGTAGCCCGCGTATTTGAGCAGAGTGCGCAGACCTGCCTCGGGAAGCATCCAGGGAGCGTGGCGCAGTACATGCGCCGCCTCGGAGCGGATAAAACGCAAGCCTTCGCCCTCTGCGTGGCCAAAACGCTCCAGCATCCATGCTTCGCGGCTGTGCAGTACGCCGATATCGAAATAACGCGCCATTTCGGCGCGCAGGCCATAGTGATGCGAGTGGCGTACCTGCGCTTCGGCGCAATAGCCGATGCGCCAGCCTGCAAGCAGCATCTGCCCGGCGGCGACGGTGTCTTCGCCGAGGATGAGATTGCGGCGGAAGCCGCCTATGGCGTGGAGAGCCTCGCGGCGGTAAGCGGCAAAGCTATTGGAAAAAAAAGCGGTTTTAATGCCGAATTGGGCTCGGTCGTCGAGGCTGCGCACCGCGCTTTGCGTCGGGTAGTTGAACAGGCGGGCATGTGCCTCAATGGGTTTGGCGCCATGGTGCGGCAATTGGCGACCATAGACCGCGCCGATATCGTGTTCAGCGTGTAATGCGTTGACAAGATTGTCCAAGGCTTGCGGGTTGGCAAGCAGGGCATCTTGGGTGAGAAAAATGACGGTTTCAAACTCGCCAAGTTGTTCGATGGCGTATTGGCGCGTGCCGCCGTGGTTAAACTCATGGCGGGCGATGCACACGACGTCAAGCCCTGCGGCGCGGGCGAGGGCGGGGGTGTTGTCTGTTGAAGACGAATCAATGACCAGCACGCGAGCAGGACGATGCGTTTGGCTGCGCAGTGCAGCCAGCCATTCATGCCAGGCGTTGCCGGCATTGAGGGTGGGAACGCAGAGTGCAAAGGCAGGGCGGCTCACGGGCGTTCCTGGTACATGCCTAGTTTTCCGCGCAAGCCATCGCTTATGCCATGCAGCATCATGCGCAGGCGTTTTTGTCGCTCGGGCAGAAAAAAGCCGAAGAAAATGAATTTTTTAACGAGCTGGAAGGCATCAGAAATCTTCCAGGCCAGCGAAATGGTCGGCAACTTTTGCAGGAACACGCCATTGCGCATGAGATAGTAATGTCGCAAAGGACTGTGGATGGGAACTTGTTTACCGAGGAAGCGCCTGTAGTTGTCGCCAATCGAGTGCTGCATCTGCGCCCCGCCCACCGCATACAGTTTGAAACCGTGCTTGCGTGCGCGCAGCGACCACTCGATGTCCACGTAATCGATAAACAGATCGGCACGTGGGGCATCAACCGCCTGGTACGCGGATAAGGGCGCCAGCATACCGGAGGTAATCAGGTGATCGACCTCGATGGTGCCGTTGGCGGGGGGGAAGATTGAATGACGCGGTGAGGGCCAGGCGCAGATGGGCGCCATGAAGGGCGCATGATGTGCCGAGCGGCGGTCAATCTGCTCAGGTCCGACGGCGGCGACGCGCAGGCCTTGAGCCGTCAGCGTGCGGTAGGCCTGATGCAGATGATGCAGCATGTCCGGCGCAGGAATGCTGTCTTGATCCATGGTGAGAAGAAAATCATATCCCTCGCCCTTTGCGCGCTCGACGGCATAGTTAATTGCCGCACCGATCCCAAGATTGTGCTCAAATTGCACCACCTCGGTTTGCGCTGAAGCGGCATCGAGTTCCGCAAGGTCGGATGGCGCGCCATTGTTGACGATCCAAAGTGCATCGACTTGCGCGCGGGTTGCCTCGATCAATTGTCTCAGCAGCGCCATATCCGGGCGATAGGCGACAATGACGGCGGCGATGCCGGAAGTTGTTGGGGTAGGGTGCGGGGTGAGGGGCGACATGGGGCGGGATTCTACATCAAGCCGGGAGTTACGCCGTTTAGGCGAAGGTTCAGCGGATTGAGACTGAGATGACAAATCTCCAAGTGATATCCATCCGTGGAATACGAGCCTGTTCGGCGCATCTGGCCTCACTGCAACAATCGGCGCAGGCGCAGCTTCCACCATTGCCAGCGGTCGTGATCAAACAGGGCGTGCCAGAGTCGGCTTTGTTCATAGCGCAGCATGTTCAGCAGGCCGGGGTCAAAGCAAGCGGCGTGGCTTGTGTGCTGGCGGCGAACGAGGGGGCGGTAGACTTGTGCCATCCACCACAAGGTTCCGGCCTTAAGAAGGCTGCGGCGATGTTTCATGTTTTTTTCCTCAGCCATAAAAGGCGGTAAAGCCAGGTGGGCAGGGGGGTGGGCAGTCGGCTAAGTATGGCGTAGCGCCAGGGTGCGACACTGAGCTGGTGCTTGAATTCGCGCAGGCGCAGGATATTGCGCCAGCGCAGCGTGCTTGCTCCGATATCCAGGGTGTGGTCATGACCGAAATCTTCGGTGTGTACCAACTGACTGATGTGTACGACTTCTTCACGGGTGGGATAGACCACGGCGCGCTCCAGCACGCCCTGTAGGTAGGGCTTGAGTTCAGCAAAGCTGTAGCCGGTCAGTTCATGCGCGGCGTAGAAGTGTTCAAGATGCTCCAGTGCGCCCCGGTGCATGGCTTCGACATGCGGGTTGCTGTGAATTTCGCCCTGGCGGTCGGGAACGTCGTCGCGCTTGAGTATGGGCATGACGTGCCCGTCGTCGAGGCGGCAGTACCCCAGAGTGGTGGCCTCCAGGGCGCGCGCGCCCTGTTCGAACAGCTCTTCAAACTCGCCTGGTATGCGCTCGCAGGGGTTGTTGCGGCGTGCATCGCAAAGCAGGCCTTCGATGGCGTTGGGGGCGGAAAATTCGGCGTGCATCTGGCCGACAAAGGCGAAGTAGTAGCCGCGCAGTTCGGGAAAATCGGCGCGCTGGGCAAAGGCTTCGCCGAGGAATTTCTGGATGGTTCCGCTCCAGCCGATATCGACAAAGGCTGCGCGTGCGCAGTCAAAAAGTCCAAGCTGGCTGAAATAAGCTTCGAGATCACGGCGAGCGCTTTGGCCGAAGGCGCGGATTTTGTCCTGTACGTCGGCGTCGGCCAGAAAAGCAAGCAGGCGCGGGTCATGCCAGTTGTGCAAGGGTTCGTCGATCTGGGTAAAGCCGTGGGCGGCGGCGCGCACTTTGAAGGACTCCACGTCCAAGCCGTAGGTTTTGAGGATGGAGAGCAGGCCGTGCTGTTTGGGGTTGTAAAGACCCACGATGGCCTGGGCGTGGCTCATGCCATCGGCAATGGCCGCGCTGGCGACCACGCGGCGTGAAACGTAGGCGTAGCATGCTTCAGGCAGGGGATCCTGCTCATGACCCATAAGCTCGCCCCAGCGGGTGTAAAGTTGTCGGAAAAGGTAGCCGTCGCGGGCGAGGAAGAAGATCTTGTCCGGGCGATAGTCACGCAGGCGCTCCACCAGCCCAAGGGTGAAACCGCAAAATGCGGGGCCGAGTATGTCGCGACCGTAGTGCTGGAAAAATGGGCTTGCAGGCGCGGCATACTGTGGCGTGAGCTGAAGCCGCTGCTCGACAATTTCAAAAAATTGTCGTCCGCGCCAGATGCCGCCTTGCTGCGCCATGTCCGCCGACAGGCTTTGATGGCGACGACGCAGGCGCTCGCTGCGTTCGTCAAGAAAAATACCCTGAATGCCCAGGCGCAGCGGAGCGAGCATGTCAGCGGCGAGGTTGTCGCCGATATGGATGATCTCATGCGCCTGCAAACCCTCAGTTTGCAACACATGGGTATGCAGGCGACCGGAGTATTTGCCCACGCCGTACTCGGCAGAGACGTAGAGCCGGTCGATTAGGCGCCCCAGGCCGCAATCATCGAGGAGTGCCTGAATGTGCGTTTCGCCAAGATACATGTCGGATACGGCCAGGATGCGCAAGCCGCGAGCGCGCAGTTTTTGCAAAAGCTCAGTCATACCCGGCTTAGCACTGAGCGCAAGGTGTTCAAGACGGCGCTCACAGTCATGAATCCACGCACTTAACCCCTCATCCGGCCATCCCAGCAGGCGTATCACCCAGTCATTCACCAAGGGCTCAAAATGGCACTCGTGATCGCCGCCCTGCTGGGCGCAGGCCAGACGCAGTGTGTTTTCAACCTCAAGGCGGGCTTGCCAGACGCTCTCCGGCGTGTGCGGTGCGCCGAGCTTATGTGCAATTTTTTCGCACACGCGCTGCTGTAATGCGGCAGGTGGTTCGATGCAGCGCGCCAGCAAGGTGTCAAAGACATCAAAGGAAACGCAACGCACTTCAGCGGGCAGTGCGTTCAGCGTGTGTTCTAATGCCTGCATACTGGTGATGCGCCTAAGCTTCGCTTCAGCCGGTAGGTCGGGGGCGCTGAGCCGCTGTTTCCATTGCTGTAGCGTGTTGCGCAGACTCACGCGGGTTAGTTTGGATGCCATGCCGCGCATCCTGCGCACCGGCCAGCCGAGTAGGCGGGCAAGGCGGTAGCTGCGGCTGTGGGACATTGCGTCAAGAGCTTGACTGATCCGTGCGTTTTCCTGCGTCAGGCGTTCAATCTGCTGTCGTTGCTCTGTCTGAGCTGTCTCAAGTATGCCGATATGTGCGTGTTGCGCGGCAATGATGGCATCACGCTCGTTGATCCACGCGTCGCGTTCGGCAACCCAGCGATTTCTTTCCATAATCGACAGGTCGCGTTCTGCAATCCACAGGTCACGCTCAGCCACCCAAGCGTTTTGCTGCGCAATCGTCTTGTCGCGTTCTGCAATCCATCGATCACGGTCATGGATCAAAGGTAAAAGCTCTTGTTCTTTGGTCACCAGGGCATGGTGTTGCAGGCTGGCCCAGGTTTCGTCCACATAACGATCCATGCGCGCCCATTGCTCGCCAAGCGCTTGAAGGCGTTGGGCTCCGAGCTCGTTTTCATTGAGCCTGGAGGCAAAACCATACAGACTGCGGCGCAGGAGTGCGGCGCATTCGCGGTTGGCGGCCAGAGGGTTGGATGAAATGGTGTTGCTTTCATGCAGACGGTAGTCCAGCAAGGGCTCATCAAGCCAGCCGAGCTTCAGTCCGGCGCCCAGCGCACGCAGCAGGTAGTCGTAATCATGCACATAGCGATCGGCAGAAAAAGCGCCGATTTGCTCGACCATGCTGCGGCGCATGACAAAGTTGGATGTGGTCATGAAAACATTGCCATACAGCAGGGCGCTAACCCAGTCATGCGACTCATGCCGGCGCTTCTTGAGAACATTGAAGGCATCCACCCACCAATGCGCGGCGAGAGTCTTTCCCTCACCATCAATCAGGCGGATATCCGTTCCCAGCAGGTCAAGCTGGTGGTCGCGCATCTCGGCAAGGCAACGGCTAAGGCGCTCAGGGTGGAAAAGATCATCGGAGTTGATGATGGCAATCCATTCGCCCTGTGCCAGGGCAAGCCCCTCGTTCAGGCTGGCATGGGCGCCGAGGTTGCTTGTGTGGCGAAAAAGGCGAATTCGCTTATCTTCCAGCGTGCTTAAAACCTCCCAGCTGGCGTCAGTAGAGGCATCGTCAATGGCGATAAGCTCAACTTCGACATCCGCCTGGGCCAGAACACTGCACGCAGCCCCCAGCACATAGGTCGCGTGGTTGTACACGGGCATGATGACGCTGATTAAGGAGGATGGTGCGGCGTTCATTGATAGGTCATCAAGTCCATGCGGTGGTTCGCCGAACTCGACCAGGTATCGAAGTTGACGACATGGGGGGCGAATTGACGGCACTGTGCGGCATCATGCACAGCGAGGTGCAGCAGGGGGGCGACCAGCTCTTCAGGTGTTAAGGACGTGCCGATCCTGGCGCTCAGGGCTTGGTAGCAGCTCACAAAATGTTCGGCGGCGGCGTTGATTTCGGCTGAAATGGCCGACAGTGCGTCGGTCGAGTCGCCGCGCCCTTCATCCATGACGCTTTCGACTTGCCCGCTGTGCTGATCGGGGCGCCAGCCGATAATGGTGGGGTGGGGTGCGGAAAAGAACAGCTCGATAATCGAACGGCTGGCATAGATGCGGCTGGCGAAATCGGCGCCGTGGGTGGCGGACGAAACCATGGCGCGCATCCGCTGGTTCTGTGCGCGTGTTTTGCGCTCTTCCGTGTCGGCGAGGCAGAGGTAGTAACCCGTGACGCTTAGATCCATCCACGGCCGGGTGGCTGCTTCAAAGGCTTCTTGGGTTGAGCCGCTCCAGCCGACGTCCACTAGGCCGATCTTGTCACCTGTCTGGATGCCGAGCTTGGCCAATTGAAGGCGCAGGGCGCGTCGATTTTCTGCGCAAACCTTGAGTATTTCGCCGCGCCAGGCGTACAAGAAGCTGGCCAGCTGCGGGTTCATGTCTTGGGTAATGACCACATCAAAGCCTAGGCCGAGGTCGCGCATGACGGACTCGGCAGGCGGGGTGACGCCGATGCGTTCGAGCAGTTCGCGCGGCGCCAGTCCGTCGTTGCCGGACAAAAGAAAAGGAATGTAGGCGGAGAAGTTCTTTTCGGTCATGGCTGCCAGGTAAAACGCGACACGCGATCCGTGGAAATAGCTGTGCTTGGGTAAGCCTGGAACAACGTCTTGTGCGGCGAGGCGCTCCATGACAAAACCGTCGCGCGAGAGGAACAGCAGGTGGTCGATGCTGTCGTTCTTGGTTTGCTCGCCCAGCCATTGTAAAAAGCCGAGATTGGCCGGCCCACCGTACAAAAAGCCCAAGCGCGCAAAAAGCTCGCCGTGGCGCTTGCCTGGATCGGACTGGGGGCAATCCGCCTTGCAGCGCTCCCATAAACCATGCAGGGTGAAGGCGCGTTCGGCAGGCTCGCGGCTGGCGTCGAGCCTGGCAGCGTAGTGGAAGGCCATCAACCCATGTTCCTGGGCGCGCTGCACATCGGCCAGCGCATGGTCGCCGATATGCAGGATTTCATGGGCGGGCAGCCCGCTCATCTGGGCGAGTATCTGAAACAATTCGCCGGCGTCGCGCTTGGTGGCATCCTCATCGGCAGACACCAGCAGCATCTCGACCGCCTCCATGCCGTGCTGACGCAGGGCTTCCTGGAAAAAAGCGCGCGGGAAATACATGTCAGAGCAGATGGCGAGTCTGACGCCTGCGGTTCGCAAGGCCTGAAACAGTGCGACGACTTCAGGCTTGGGCGCGAGCAGGGCGAGCTCCAAGGCCGTTTCCGTGTCGGCCAGGCGGGCGCGTTCATCGGCGGGCGCATCAAAGCAGGCGTAAATATCCTCAAGACGAATTTCCTTACGCCCTTGGACGGCCATGCGGCGAAACGCTTCCGTCTGTGCGGAGACACGCTTCTGGCGGAAGTTGTCCACGCCCTCGCGCCGTCCAAGCAAGTCAAAAGCGAACTCGGGTTCAAGAAAGGGGCGGGCGAACAAGGTATCAAAAAAATCGAAGGAGACGCAGCGCGCTTGGTCGATCATCCGGGCGAGCTGCTCGGCGTCGGCAAAGTGACACAGAGCCGCTGCAACGGCGGGATGTGCGGAGGGTTTGCTGATAGGCGCGGCATTCATGAGCAAAGTAACTCGAAGTTGATCCCGTTGGGGTGAAGGTTCGGGTTGTAGAAGGGGTCGTACTGAAAATAACGCGGATGCACCGTGTACAAACGACGCATGTCATCCTTGAGACGCTGGCGCTTGGCGGCATCCAGGTGGTCAAGTCCGCGGCTTTGTGATTCGTAGTGGCGAACGTGAATAGCCTGGCAAACGACGTTGCACAGCCCGGCGTCATGCAGACGAAAACAGAGGTCAACATCGTTGTAGGCGACCGGAAAACTTTCATCAAAGCCGCCCACAGCGAGGAATTTACGGCGTTCAAGCATCAGGCAGGCGCCGGTGACGGCCAACCAGTTGTATTCCAGCAGGTTGCGCATGAAGTAGCCGGGCTGGTCGGCCGAAGTGTTGAGCAGGGCATGGATTGGACCCTCGGCCAGGTTAAGTACTCCAGCATGTTGCACCCGGCCATTGGGGTAGAGCAGTTTGGCGCCGACGGCGCCGACATGCGCCAACTGGGCATAGCCCGCCATGCGTTCCAGCCAGTCGGCGCTCAAGATTTCGGTGTCGTCGTTAAGAAACAGCAAAAGCTCGCCTTTGGCCGCGCGTACGCCGACGTTGTTCAACTCGGAAAAATTGAAGGGCTGGTCGTGGCGAATGACCAGCGCCCGCTGCGCCTTGTGCAAGGCGTCAAGCAGGCTTAGCGTGGCGGCGTCTTTTGAGCCGTTGTCGATCACCAGAATCTCAAAACGGCGGTAGCTGCTTTTTTGCTCGATGGATTCAATGCAGCGCTTGAGTACCTGGGCATGATCCCGTGTGGGGATGATGATCGAAATCAGGGGCTCACCGAGCGGGTGATAGTTCACGCGGAAGTAGCCGGGAACCTGGGGTATAGCTTCGACGGTTCCTATCTGGCCGCGGCGGACAAGCGCATCTTCGCGAACGCGTTGCGATGCCGCCAAAACGTACGGCTTGGCGGCAATGTCGGCCGCGACGGACTCGGGGATGATCCGCCAGTGATAAAGCACCTTGGGAATGTGGCAGATGTTTTGCGTACGCTCGGCGAGGCGCAGTACGAAATCCCAGTCCTGACAGCCGTTGACCTCGCTGCGCAGGCCGCCGAGATCCTCAAACAAGGCTTTGCGCACGCAGGAGATATGTCCGGTGAACATGGTGCTCATCATCGTATCGGGTGACCAGTCGGGCTTGAAATGAGGTTGGGTAAAGCGCCCTTTTTCGTCCAGCTTGTCTTCGTCGCTATACACAAAATCCGGGCGTTCGCGCTCAATGCAGCGTGCCAGCTCAAAGAGGCTGTCGGCGGTCAGAAGGTCGTCATGGTCGGCGAAAACAATCCAATCGCCGCTCGCTTGGGCAACGCCTGCGCTGGTGGCGCCTGAAATGCCCTGGTTGCTTTCCAGGCGCAGCTTGACAATGCGGGTGTCGGTAAACCTCGCCAGTTCGTTTTGCAGCGATTCGCTGGGGCTGGCGTCGTCTGCCAGTACCAGCTCCCAGTGCGGATACCACTGCGCCAAGATCGAATCCACCAGTGCGCCAAGCAGCCCGGGCGGTGTGTTGTACACCGGAACCACAATGGAGAAGCGGGGCGGGCTCGCGAGCGCACCCAGCCAGGCTTGCATATCCAGCGGCGGTGAGGGCGGGATGTATTGATAGCCGGCGGCGCCGGCGTGCAGGGCGTAGCGGCCGTCATCCTGGCGAATCAGGTCAAGAGGCGCAAAGGCCACGGGCTCCTGGGTGATGCCCGTCGGCACATCCGTGGGCGCGCGCGGGTGCAGCCGATCACGCAGGCCGCGCCAGCCCTCGCTACGCCAGATGGACATGATCTTGCCCGTCAGCTCGCGCGCCGACAGGCCTTGGCTGCGCTGCAATGCAGTGCGCAGCACGTCACGCACGCGTCGCGTCTTGCGTCCTGCCGTGCGTAAAGGCTGCGTCAGTCGCCATGAGCGGCTGCCGGTGACCTCTTCAAAACGCGCCTGCCAAAGTTTAGCCTGGCGAGCTTGCGCCTGGATTTCGCTCTGGAGTTGTTTACTTTGTGCGGTAAATTCGTCCTGCTGTTGCTTTGAGATGGCTTCAAGATTGCGGATATGCACGGATTTCGCGTCAAGGTGTTGTTCGTGCCCCGCGATGGCTTGACGCAGCTGGTTGATATCGGCGTTAAGTCCTGAAATCTGACCCTTAAGACCTTCCACTTCACTGCGCAGATGGCTGACCAAAATCGTGGACATGCACATATGACGCAGTTGTTCAGTGCTCCATGTGTTGCGGCTCGCTTCCACAAAGCGGTTCATGTCCAAGGTGGTGTCGCGTGTCGTCGTAGGCAAGCCTACGCCGCTTTCATGGGCAATGCGGTACTTGGCAGTGATTTCATCCAGATGGACAAAGGAACCAAGCCGGGCGAGCTGTAGCCAGAAATGCCAGTCTTCATACAGGTCGAGGCGTTCATCAAACATGCAGCCGTGTTCGATCACGCTGCGCTTGAACACCACCGAGTGGATCGGCATGAAATTGTTGTAGGCCAGACGCAAGGGATCGAACGGGTCGTTGAAGCGGTGCATGAATTGTTCCTGCCCGTCTTCAAAACGTACTGAGTCCACGCCGCCATAGGCTGCAATGGCCGAGGGATGCTCTTTGAGCTTGGCCAGCAGCAGGCGCAGGTGATCGGGCAATAGCCAGTCGTCGTCGTCCAAGAAGGCGATGAAATCGCCTTTGGCGTGGCGCAAGCCAAGATTGGCGGCCTGTGCGCGTCCATGTACCCCCTCATTCTTGAGGCATTGAAAGCTAGTAATGGATCCGACGGCCTCTTGCGCCAGCAGGGAGGAAAAATCCTCCTCGCCGTCATTCACAAGAATCAACTCAATGCTGGAATGCGTCTGGCAGGCGACCGAGCGAATGGCTTCACGCAGCATCTCCGGGCGATTCATGGTGCGCATGATGATCGAGACGTGCGCCTCGATCTCGGGCAACGCCAGGCTGGACTGCTGGGCGTATTGAATGCCCCAAAGCTGTGCGGACAGCGGCTGATCGGAGGGCGCCCAGCGGTAAAAGGCTTCTGCATGGGTGACTTCGAGGGGCAGTGACCATGCGCGCGCCGCATTGAGCCCGAGAATGCGCTCAACGTAAGCGTTATGCGCCAGCTGCGAGCCGTAGATGCGCATGATTTCGGCTTTTTTTCCGGCGACGGAGGAAATATCCACCAGTAGGTTGCTCGGCCCTTGCGCACTGATTTCATAGCTGAAAGGCTGCGCACAGAAGGCCAGTCTGCGCAGTGCTTCCCAGGCGATTTGCGTGCTGGCGCGGTGATCCGGGTGCGCTTCGAGAGGGGAGGGGAAAAAGACGGCGGCGTATTTGCCTGTGCGGATTTGCTCAACCACTCGCGCAATGTTGCTTTCACTGACATGCAGCCCGCGATCGGCCTGGCGCATAAAATGCACGCTGCGACAACCCAAAGCCTGAGTCGCCCGCTGCGCTTCCTTTTCGCGGATGGCGACAATGTCGGGAGCACCTCCTCCTTGGGCGCCATCGGTCATGATGAGTACATCCACCGGCGTTCCCGTCGCGCTCGCGAGCGCAATTGCACCGCCCATGCCGAAGGTTTCGTCATCGGCGTGAGGTGCAATAACCAGCCATACGCCTGCGGGCAATGAGGACGTTTGGCAGGGGCGATACTGAGCTTCGTCGAATGATGCGGTCATGAAGGCTTGGTCAAGGCTGATATTTAGGGGATGAGGGCGTGCGCCCAGCGGTGCTGAAGGATAGCATGTGTGAACTTGATGAACGGATGTAGAGGTCGTGTTACGTGCAGATTAAGGACTTGCCCGATGGACAGATTGAGGAGGCCTGCGCCCTGTTCCATAAGGTATTCGCTGTTCAGGCAACGCCTGAAGCTTGGCGTTGGAAATATCACGGCACAGCACTGCTTGGCTCAATCAATCTGGTCGCTTTTGATGCCTCGGAGGCTCTGGTGGGGCATGCAGGCGCCTTGGTTTTGCCCGGCATGGACGCTGGTGCGCCGCGCGCCATGATTCAGGTGTGCGATGTCATGGTGGCCGCACACCGGCGGGGAAAGGGGGGGGCTGAGGCCGTGTACCCTGCCTTGATGCGTGCGCTGCGTGAGGCTATCGCCATGCGCTTTCCTGGGGCGTATGCCTATGGTTTTCCGGGGAAACGCCCCTTTTTGTTGGGCGAGCGTTTGGGATTTTATCGACGCTCGTATGACATCACTCAAGTTGAATACGAGGTTCTGGATGCGCGCAACGCTATCTGGCCATGGGAGCGCGTGCAAGTCCTGGACTGGGGGGGCGAGCGCGCGGCCATGTTGGAGCGGTTATGGGTACAGCATGGCGCACATGCCGCTTCGCCCGCTGTGGTGCGAGATGAGATCGGAAGAGCGCCGTGTAGGGAAAGAGTGTAGATCTCGGTGGTCGCCG
>CALKWL010000117.1 GCA_938004235.1 uncultured Gammaproteobacteria bacterium | reverse complement strand
AGATTGACTGACGTGACTGGAGTTCAGACGTGTGCTCTTCCGATCTATTCGTAGGCGAAGCGCACTGCGATGCGGTTGCCGGTGAAAGTCCACAACTCCTTGATCAGCCGGTAGTCGAGTTCGCGCGCCCACTTGCGTTCGAGGAAACGCTGCACTTGTGCACGACCGACCGGGAATTCGGCGCGGTTACGCCAGAGCGTGTCTTCCGTGTACACCAGCACCACGCGCGCAGGATCGCGCGTATTCCACGCATCTTCGGCCATGCGCACTTTCTGTCGGGCAGTTTCTTCGGTAAAGGGGGGCAGGGGCGGCTTGGTTTCCATGATCTCTCCTTGGGGTGAATGTAGACAGGTCTGTCCACATCCAGACTCTAGCCGAGGTGGAACGACTTGTCTACACTGCGCGCATGAACCCAGACAAATCCAGATTCGCCCTGCCTGCCCGAGATCGCATTCTCGCCACTGCACACGAACTGTTCTATCGCGATGGCATCCGTGCTACGGGCATTGATCGCGTCATCGCCGAGGCCGGCGTGACCAAAGTGACCTTCTATCGTCATTTCCCGAGCAAGAACGCTCTGATCCTGGCTTATCTGGAGTATCGGCATCGACTGTGGATGGACTGGCTGGACGAGGCGTTAAAGCGTCATCCATGCAGGGCGCAGGATGCGGCAGAACAGCTCATCGGCGTGTTCCGCGAATGGTTCGAGAGCGAGCACTACCGCGGCTGCGCCTTTCTCAATGCAGTCGTGGAGTTGGGCGGAGGCTTCCCAGAGGTTGCTGAAATTGCATGTCGTCACAAGCATGAGGTGACGGAGGTGATTGCGCGTCTGCTGCCGGAATGTCCGGAGCGTGAGGAGCGTGCGCTAGCGATTGCCGTGGTACTGGATGGCGCCATTTTGCGCGCGCAAATGGAGAAGGCTGCGTCGCCTGCGCTCGCGGCATTGCAAACGTCTCTGCGGGCACTTGTCCCTGCCTCCTGAACCGGGGCATGAAGGCTTTGTTGTATCAATGACATAACTCATTGAAATATTTGAGATAGCCTAGCAGCCTGTCGGACTTTAGGGGGCGAAGCGAAAATCTGCCCTCGCCCAGACGGATTTGCAGCCGATCTCTCTAAAGTCCGACAGGCTGCTAGGTATGTGTCGGGCTGGTTGAGCCTGATCCATACCCTGCCGTGTAGCATTCAGCTTGGTTTAAGCGCGAGGGTGGTTTCATACCACCCATGAATAAAAATTTCCTTTTTGTCGGCATGTTGGGGCTTGTTTTGGGCTGGTGCGGCGCGGTGAGCGCGGCCTCGCCCGGAACGGGGATTGTTTTGTCGCAAGCTTTGGATGCCGCCTTGAGTGAGGCACCGGAACGCGCGCTGGCTTCGGGGCGGGAGGCGCAGGCGCAGGCTTTGCAGCGTCATGCGGATGCGCTGTTGCCGCAGGCACCGAGTCTGGCGCTATCGGCGCAGGGCGGGGCGTACAGCCCGAACGAGCCTTCGGGAACCTACAGCGAATGGGTCGCCGGGGTGGAATTGCCGCTGTGGCGACCGGGGCAGGCTGAGGTTTTGCGGCGTTTGGCGGCGGGCACGCAGGATCTGGCGGAAGCAGAACGTGCCGCCTTGCGCCTGGAATTGGCCGGTTTGCTGCGCGAGGCGGGTTGGGATGTGCTTCTGGCTCAGACGCAGGTGGAGGGGATGCAGCGTAGCCTTACGGGTCTGCGCGCCGCCGAAAAGCGCGTGCAGCGCGCGGTGGCACTGGGTGAGCGGGCGCGGGTGGATGCATTGACTCTGGCGGCTGAAGTGGCCGATGTGGAGCTACAGGTGGCAGCGGCGCAGCTTGCGTATGAACAGGCCGTGGCGGTGTGGCGGGTACTGAGCCGACAGAACACGCTGCCCGGAGTATGGCGCGAGGCTTTGGTCGATGAGCGTCCCATCGAATCGCTAATGGAACGGCACCCGCAAGCGTTGGCGGCACGGGCGGCCTGGCAACGGGCGGGCAGTGAGCGTCAGGCGGGCGTGCTGGCTGCGGAAGGCGCCCCGGTGTTGGGAATCGGTGCCAAGCAGGATCGCACACCGGGTTCGGAGACGCTGAATGCCGTGGTTGTCACCCTGTCCGTGCCCTTGCCCTGGGAGACAGCACGAGGGGCAGCGGAAGCGCCTTTGCGTTATGCCGAGCTGGAAGCCGAGGTGGCCTTGGCCAAACAATTGCGCTCATTGAATGCGGCGCGTGCAGCGGCGCGCGTGGCCTTGGACGGTGCGCGCAGGCAGGCCGTGTTGGCCGATGAGCGGGCGAAGCTTGAGCACGCGGCTTTGCATCTGGCGCAGCGTCAGATGGACGAGGGACAGTTGGATGTGCTGGATTTTGTCACGGTGTTGCGCCGGGTGCGTGAGGCCGAGCTGGCGGCGGCATTGGGGCGTTTGGAAGTGGAACGCGCGGTATCGCGGGTGAATCAGGCGGAGGGAGTGATATGAGTCGTTTGGTTTATGCCTTGATATTGGCGGGAGTTTTGGTATTGCCGGGTTTGGTTTATGCCGAAGATGTCTTGAGCCTGACACCAGCACAGCTGGACTCGCTGGGCGTGCGTTTTGAAGCGCCGCAGGCGGTAGATTCGGCGCAGGGTTCGCTCTGGTCGGGCATGGTGAGTGTGCCGCCGCAGGGGTTTGAGCAGGTGGTGGCTCCTCTGGCCGGGCGGGTGGTGCGTGTCGAAGCGGCCAGCGGGCAGGCGGTGTCCAGGGGGCAGGCTTTGTTGGCGCTGTTCAGCCCGGAGGCGGTGGGTCTGGCGCAGGCGCTGCAAAGTGCGCGGGCGAGCGAAGCGCTGGCGGTGGAGATGCTGGCGCGTGAGCGACGTTTGTGGAAGGAAGGGATCGGCATTGAGCGCCGTGTGCGTGAGGCGGAAGCGGCATTGCAGCAGGCGCGTATCGAGCGTGAGGCAGCACAGGCGCGGGCACAGGGGGCGGGTTTGCAGGCCGAGGGCAAGGCACAGCTTGGTGCGGAGGTGGTGGTGCGTGCGCCGCGAGCGGGCACGCTGTTGAGTCTGCGCGCCATGCCGGGAGCGTGGCTGGCGGCGGGCGAGGTGGTGGCGGAGGTGAGTTCGACGACCGAGCGCTGGGTGGAGGCCGATGTGCCGCTGAGTGTGGCGAATGCCTTGCGTCTGGGGCAGGTGGCGCGGGTTGAGGTGCAGAATGGTGCAGCCTTGTCGGGACGTGTGTTGGCGATTGGCGCGGTGGTGGAGCCGAGCCGTCAGACGGTGATGGTGCGCGTGGCACTGGCTGATGCGGAGGTGTTGCGTCCGGGGTTGCGCGTGTCGTTACGTTTTGCCGAGGATGCGGGTGCGGCCTTGTGGCGTGTGCCGCGCGCGGCCTTGGTGCAGGTGGATGGCGCGCTGGCCGTGTTTGTTAAGCGTGGGGATAAGGTGTTGCCGCTGGTGGTGAAATCGCAAGGTTCCAGCGAGGCGCAGCCTGCGTTGAGTGGGGCGTTTGTGGCCAGCGATCAGGTGGTGGTTGAGGGGGCGGTATTGCTGAAAGGTGCATGGGATGCGCGGGTTGAAGCTGGAGCTGCGCCATGAATCGTGTGTTGGCGGCCTTGGTCGATTGGGCGCTGAACAATCGCATTATGACCTTGATTCTTGGTCTTGCCTTGGCACTGGCCGGAAGCTGGGCGATGCTCGGATTGCCGGTGGATGCCTTCCCGGATGTGTCCGCGCCGCAGGTGAAAATCATCCTCAAAGTCCCCGGCCTAAGCCCGGAGGAAATGGAAAAGCGCGTCACCCAGCCGGTGGAAACCGAGCTTCTGGGTTTGCCCAAACAGGTGATGCTGCGCTCGACCTCCAAATACAGCCTCGCCGACATCACGCTGGATTTTGCCGATGGCACGGATATTTACTGGGCGCGGCAGCAGGTCAGTGAGCGGCTAGCGGCGGCCATGCCCAATCTGCCGATGGGCATTGAAGGTGGGCTTGCACCGATTACCACACCCTTGGGTGAGATGTTCATGTTCACGCTGGAGGGTGATTTGCCGCTGGCTGAGCGGCGTGCCTTGCTGGATTGGGTGATTCGTCCGGCCTTGCGTACCGTACCGGGGGTGGCGGATGTGAATGCGCTCGGTGGGCGGGTGAGTACCTTTGAAGTGGTGCCGGATGCGGTGCGCATGGCGGCGCGCGGGGTCACGCTGGATGCTTTGCGCAGCACCCTGGAAGCGAATAACCGTGACGATGGCGCTGGGCGGATGCAGGCTGGCGAGGAGGCTTTGCTGGTGCGCGTGGTTGGGCGATTGTCCAGCCTTGAGGATATTGCGAGCCTGCGCGTGCCCACCGTGCAGGGGGATAGCCTGCGTCTGGATCAGGTGGCCGAAGTGCGCATGGGAAGTGTCACCCGCCAAGGCGGCGTGGTGAGCAATGGCAAGGGCGAAACGGTCGAAGGATTGGTCTTGGGGCTGCGCGGTGAGGATAGTCGCAAAACCATTGCCGGGGTGCGTGCTCGACTGAGCGAGCTTGAAGCGACCCTTCCCGCCGGTGTGAAAATCAATGTGTTTTATGATCGCAGCGAGCTCACGACCAAGGCGATTGGCTCGGTAAGCAAAGCGCTGTTGGAGGCGGTGGTCATCGTCCTGGTGCTTTTGCTGCTGTTTTTGGGTGAGCTGCGCGCATCGTTGGTGGTGGCTCTGGTCTTGCCGATGGCGGCTTTGCTGACGTTTATGTGGATGCACCAGTTGAACATGACCGCCAATCTGATGAGCCTGGGTGGGCTTGCCATTGCGCTTGGGATGCTGGTGGATGCCGCCGTGGTGGTGGTGGAAAACATCGTGGCTCGGCTGGTGGCGCATGATGGCAGAAGCATGCTGGATGTGGTGCGCGAGGCGACGCATGAAATGGCGCAGCCGGTGACCACGGGGATGCTGATTATTGCCACGGTCTTCGTGCCACTTCTGACCTTGCAGGGGCTGGAGGGCAAGTTGTTCAGCCCGGTGGCGGTCACGATTATTCTGGCACTGGCTTCGGCGTTGTTGTTGTCGTTGACGCTGATTCCGGTGTTGGCGAGTTATGTGCTCCAATCCTCTGGTGGGCGCACGGAAAAGCGTAAGCGTGGCGGTTTTTCTCCCTCTCCCCTCGCGGGAGAGGGTCGGGGAGAGGGGGCACAGGCTTTGCCCGCGTCATCACCCTCTCCCCAGCAGCCCCCTCGGCTACGCCTCTGCCCCGACAAGGGGGAGGGGGCTAACAGCCATAATGCTGCTGGCAATCACAGCGATTCCTGGCTGGTGCGCCAGTTGCATCGTGTGCATACCCCTGCTTTGCGCTGGTCGCTTGCGCACTCGCGCATCCTGATGGTGACGGTTCTGCTGATGGTAGCGGCGGCTCTGTGGGCGCTGGGGCAGGCGGGCAAGACGTTTATGCCGACCATGGACGAAGGCTCTTTGATTGTGCAACTGGAAACCCCGCCGTCGATTGATCTGGATGCTTCGCTGGCGCTGGATTTGCGCGTGCAGCGGGCACTGCTGGCCGAAGTGCCGGAAATTACCTCGATTATTGCGCGTGCAGGTAGCGATGAGTTGGGTCTCGACCCGATGGGCTTGAACCAAACGGATAGTTTTCTGGTGCTCAAACCGCGTGAGCAATGGCAGGTGGCTGACAAGGATGCTCTGATCGACAAAATTCGCAGCGTGCTGGATACCTCTTTTCCGGGCGTGGGCTACGCCTTTACCCAGCCAATTGAGATGCGCGTCTCCGAGATGATTATCGGCGTGCGCGGTGATGTGGCAGTACGCCTGTTCGGGCCGGACTTGCAGGTTTTGAACGAAAAAGCTGCCGCCATTGCCAAGGTGCTGGAGGGCATTCCTGGCGCGGAAGATGTGTTTACCACCCAGGCCGAGGGCGTGCGTTATCTGGATGTGCTGCTCGATCGTGCCGCGCTCAATCGCCTAGGGTTGAATGTGGACATGGTGGCCGAGTTGCTGCGCACGCAGTTTGATGGTGTTCAGGTCGGCGAAATCCAGCAGGATACGCGGCGTATTCCTTTGATGATTAAAGCGCAAGCGGGGCAATCGCCGCAAAGTCTCGCGGCACTGCCGCTGCTGTTGCAGGACGGGGCGCAAATCACGCTGGGGCAGGTGGCGCAGGTCGTCAGCCGTGACGGGCCGGTGCTGATTGCGCACGAGCAGGGCGCGCGCAATGTGGTGATTTTGAACAATGTGCGCGGGCGCGATCTGGCAAGTTTTGTGGCTGAAGCGCAGGCGCAAGTGGCCAAAAATGTGCCGCTGGAGGCGGGCTACTCCATCACCTGGGGCGGCGAATTCCAGAATCAGGCGCGAGCGATGCAGAGGCTTTCCATCGTTGTGCCGCTCTCGATTGTGGTGATTTTCGGTGTGCTGGTGGCGACCTTTGGCGGTGTGCGCCCGGCCTTGCTGGTGCTGGTGAATGTGCCGCTGGCGCTGATCGGCGGGGTGCTGGCGCTGTATCTGGCGGGTGAGTATCTGTCGGTGCCGGCTTCGGTCGGGTTTATTGCGCTGCTGGGAATTGCGGTGCTCAATGGCGTGGTGCTGGTGTCGCATTTTCTGCATCTGCGCAAAAGCGGCATGGTCATGCAGCGGGCGGTGATTGAGGGTACGCAGCGGCGCTTGCGCCCGGTAATGATGACCGCGTCGATTGCGGCGCTGGGCTTGTTGCCGCTACTGTTTGCCACCGGGCCGGGTTCGGAGATCCAGCGCCCGCTGGCGGTGGTGATGATGGGCGGGCTGGTCAGTTCGACCTTGCTGACGCTGATTTTGCTGCCGGTGCTGTTTGCGCGCTGGGGTGAGAAGCGGGTAGTGGGGGTAAAGCCAATAGGATGAATCATGCGTATTTTATTAGCCGAAGATGATGCGGCGCTGGCCGGAGCCTTGTTGCTAAATTTGCGTGCAGCAGGCTACGCGGTCGATTGGGCGGCGGATGGCGAGGAAGCGGATTATCTGGCGCGTGAAGGCTTGTTTGATGCGGTGATTCTGGATCTGGGCTTGCCCAAACAGGCAGGGTTGCCGGTGTTGCGTGGCTGGCGGGCGGCGGGTTTGGCTTTGCCGGTGCTGATTTTGACCGGGCGTGATGCCTGGCATGAGAAGGTCGATGGTTTTGCCGCCGGTGCGGACGATTATCTGACCAAGCCGTTTCACCCGGAGGAGTTGCTGGCGCGGCTGTCGGCTCTGTTGCGTCGGGCGCGCGGGATGGCACCGGGGCCGTTGCGGGTGGGTGAGTTGGAATTGGATGAGGCGCGGCAGATGCTGTTGCACACCGGGAACGTCATTGCGCTGACGGCCATGGAATTTCGCCTGCTGCGCCTGTTCATGCTTCAACCGGGGCAGGTGCTGGCCAAGTCCTGGCTGGAAGAGCGTCTGTATGACGAAGGGCATGAGCACGGCAGCAATGTGCTGGAGGTGTACGTCAACCGTTTGCGCGCCAAGCTGGGACGCGAGCGTATCGAAACCCGGCGCGGGCAGGGGTATGTGTTAGTCAGCGAGCCTAAACTGTGAGTCTTTACTGGCGGCTGGGCTTGTGGCTGGCTTTGGGCTTATTGCTGTTATTTGTGCTGCACGGTTTGATTACCGAGCGCGCGCCGCGTGTGATGACCGAAAATTACATCACCACGCGCCTGGAGCATGATGCTGAGTGGCTGCTTGATGGGCTGAATCACGACGAGCAAATTAGCGCAGCGCATATTCCGGCGATTTTTCAGCGCCCGAATAGCGGGCATTATTTCAGTCTGTTTCAGGCAGGACACATCCAAAACTCGGCTTCTGGCGGCGGTCATGCGCTGCCTTTGCCCGCCCAAGTTGGGGTCTCGCATGGCGCGTGGCGGCAGGGCGAGCCTTTGTTGCTGTTGCGCCGTGATTTGCCACGAGGTGGCAGTCTGGTGGTGGCCGAAAGCCTAAGCGAGCTGAATGCACATCTGGCCGAGTTCAAACTGCGTTTTGTGCTGATCTCCATCGGTCTGTTTGTGTTGTTGTTGCTGGCGCAATTTGTGTTGCTGCGCTTTGTGCTGCGCCCGGTGCGTGAGTTGGCCGAGGCTGGCGAGCGATTGCAGCAGGGCGAGCTGGAGCGCTTACCCGTGCCCGCCATGCGTGAATTGCAGCCTTTGAGTCATGCGTTTAATGCCGTGCTGGAAAGTCAGGCGCGTCGGCTGGCACGTTCGCGTCATGCGCTGGCCGATTTGGCGCACGGCCTGAAAACTCCGTTAGCCGCCTTGCGTCAAACGCTCAGCCCGCAATCCGACCCGCAGGCTTTGGCCGCTGTGGCGCGTCTGGAAGGTATTGTGCAGCGCGAATTGCGCCATGCACGTTGGTCGGCGGGTTCATCTTCGGTCAATGTCATGCTGGATGCGGCAGTGGAGTTGCAAGCCTTAGTGCAGGCGATGCGCCTGATTCACCGTGAGCGTGGCTTGCGTTTTGAGTTGCGCGTGCCTTCGATCGTCATGTGGCGCATGGATCGGGAAGATTTGCACGAATTATTCGGCAACGTGCTTGATAACGCGGCGAAATGGGCGAAATCCGTGGTGATTTTGAGTGTAACCAGTGAGGATTCACGCTGGCGGATTCGCATTGAAGATGACGGCAGTGGCGCAGATATCGCCCAAATGAATGCGCAATGGACACGCGGGCGGCGGCTGGATGAAAGTACTCCGGGCACGGGGCTGGGGCTTGCGATTGTGGGCGAGATTGTGGCGGCCTACGAGGGCGATATGCGCTTTGAGCGCAGTGCCGAGCTGGGTGGCTTGTGTGCATGGGTGAGCTTGCCTCAAACACACACTTAAGGGCACTTCTATAAATCCGCTGAAGCCGCGCATCCTGTTCTCGCACCTCTTGTGCATCCATGCCCAAGACCTGCTACGCAGGAGAGGCACTCGAATCTTGCATCGTCAAAATCCGGCTCAAAATGCTCACATACTGCTTGTATGCTGCGCTTTTTCGCTGAATTTTGCCTTGCCATCATCGGCTTGATCGAATTTATAGAAGTGCCCTTAAATCGCGTTTACGGCACGATGGACAAGAACAAAAACGCGGCAAAAATGACCAAGTGCACCGCGCCCTGAACAATGGTCGATCGCCCCAAAAGCAGGGTAAGTGTGGCGATGAAGAAGGACAAGGCCAGCAATACCATTTCCTTGTGACCCAAGCCAAGTTCCAGCGGCAAGCCCAGCAGCCCGGCGGTTAGCGCCACGATAGGAATGGTCAGACCGATGCTGGCCAGACCCGAGCCGAGCGCCAGATTGATGCTGGTTTGCAGGCGATTGTGCATGGCGGCGCGGATGGCGGTCAGGGTTTCCGGCAGCAATACCAGCGAGGCGATGACGATACCGATCACGGCTTGCGGTAGCCCCAGATTGTCCACGGCGTGCTCGATGCTGGGCGCGAGCGACTCCGCCAGCCCGACCACCGCGACCAGAGACACCAGAAGCAGCCCCAGGCTCCACAGAGCCGCGCGCGTGCTGGGTGCTTCATGCGCGGCATCATGGTTTTGCGCCACATGCTCTTGCGCAGGCAGAAAATCCTGACGATGGCGTACGGTCTGACTAAAAATGAATACCAACCATAACGTTAGAGAGACCAGGGCATCGAAGGCCAGTTGCGACACGGAATAGGTTCCACCTGAGGTGCTGGTGGTGAAGCTGGGCAGCACCAGCGTGAGCGTGGACAGCGCAATCAAGACGGCAAGCGCCGGAGCCGCACCTTCCACCCGAAAGGCCTGCGTGTGGTGGCGCAGGCCGCCGAGCAGCAGGCTCAGGCCGATCACCCCGTTGGTGACGATCATGATGGTGGCGAAAATGGCGTCGCGGGTCAGGGTGGCGTGCTCCGCGCCGCCTTCGTCGCCTTGCAGCATGACCGAAATGATGAGCGCGACTTCAATGATCGTGACGGCCAGGGCGAGAATCAGCGCGCCGAACGGTTCGCCGACGCGGTGCGCGACGACATCGGCATGGTGTACGGCGGTCATCACGGCGACCAGAATGGTGACGCCGCCCAGGGCGATGACCCAACCCTGACCATGAAAAAAATGCGCCAAAATGAAAACGCCCAGCGCGGCAAAGGGCGCAAGGGCGTGGAATTGGAGTTTGGGCATCATGGCGCGGCAGCTTGCTTGAGTTGAGAGGGGCGCATCATGCAAGGCTAGCGGGCGCGGCAAGTGGTAGTCTTCTTAGCTAGCAGCCTGTCGGACTTGAGCGGCTTTTACAGCCAGATCGTCTCAAGTCCAGCAGGCTGCTTGGGGATAAAAGTCGTTCCAACCGCCATACCAGGTCGTCAATGTCATTAGACGTGTAAATAAGCGGCGGCAGAAGCCGGATGGTTTTGCTCCGCGTCACGTTGATGAGCAGGCGTTGCTCGCGTAATGCACGGACGACCAAATCGGTACAGTCGTTTTCCATTTCAATCCCCACCATCAAGCCCCGACTGCGGATGGCGACAACTCCAGGAACACCTTCAAGGCTTGTTTGAAGCTGTTTCATCAGTTGCTTGCCGAGCGTTGCTGCGTGTTGGGGTAGTCGGTTTTCATGGGTGATGCGCAGTACCTCGGAGGCGATGCGACAGGCAAGCGGATTTCCGCCAAAGGTTGACCCGTGATTGCCCGGTGCGAAATAGCCAGCCGCGGCTCCGCGCGCAAGGCACGCCCCCATGGGGAAGCCGTTACCGAGACCTTTGGCGAGCGTGACAATATCAGGTTGAATGCCCGCGTGTTGAAAAGCGAACCATGCTCCCGTCCGCCCCAGACCCGACTGGATTTCGTCCACGATCAACAACCAGTTATGTTGATCGCACAGTGCGCGCAATGCTCGCAGGTAATCGTCGTTGGCTGAGCGAATACCGCCTTCGCCTTGAACAGCCTCCAGAAGAACCGCCCCAATCTGTCTATTGCTGGGCCTATTGCTGGCAGCAAGTTCATTTAATGTCGCAATGTCATTGAGTGGTACGCGGATAAAGCCTGGCATCAGAGGTGCGTAGCCTTGATGTGCGCTAGAGCTTCCCGTTGCGGCGAGCGTTGCCATTGTGCGGCCATGAAAGGCGTTGTTCATGACCACAATCGTGGGGGTTGTATGGCCTTGGCGCGTGGAGTGCCGGCGAGCGATTTTGAGCGCAGTTTCATTGGCTTCAGCACCCGAGTTGCAAAAAAACACGCGCTCCATGCCCGTGTGTTGACAAAGCTCATGACCGACGCGCTCCTGCTCGGCGATTTCGAACATATTGGAGGTGTGTAGCAGACGGGCGGCCTGCTTGGTTATGACGCGGGTAATGTCGGGGTGTGCATGACCTAGATTGGTGACCCCGACCCCCGCAATGGCATCCAGATATTCCCTACCGTCTTCATCCCAAAGACGTGCGCCTTTGCCGTGGCTAAAACGTATGGGCAGGCGTTGGTAAGCCTGCATGAGTGAGGAGGTGCGCATGGAAAATCAGGTTTTGAGCGTGCTTAAATCGCACGGGGTGTAATTGGGTTCGCGTGCCAGGACGTGCACGCCGTTTGAGTCGGCCTGGAGCAGGCGCCGTTCGGAGCGGGCAACTTGAAGCTCGAAATGAAAGCCATGTTCAGCCGACAGGGCGGCAGCGATTGTGGACACGGCCTGTTGCGAATGCGGGGTATCGCTCACAAAGTGGCCGAGAAGTTTGCGGTTTTGATAAACGCTTAGTTTGTAGATGGCCATGGGTGATTTCTAGAGTTGTGGCAGGCCGTGCAGCCAGTTTTCAATGACCTGTTCAGCCGCCGTGCGAAGCACATCGCCATGCGCGTGTGCATCGAGGCGAATCTGGCGAGGGTCGATGCCAGCGTGGTGCAGTTCGGCGGCATGTCCGATCACCCAGCGCTCAATCTGCTTTGCGTCGGTTTCAAGGTGAAATTGCAGACCGAGAGCGTAATTGCCCTCCGCGAAGGCTTGGTTGGGGCACCGTTCGCTTGCCGCAAGCTGCGTTGCCTGGAGCGGAATGTCGAATTGGTCGCCATGCCAATGCAGCACGGGAATGTCATTTAGAGGCGCAAGCAGGGAGTCAGGCTCAATGTTGTGCAATGGGGCGTAGCCGATTTCCTTGTATTGCATGGGTGCAACCTTGGCTCCCAGCACACGTGCCATCAACTGCGCACCCAGGCAAATGCCGAGTGTGGGGCGTTGTGCAGCAAGGCGTAGGCGCAGCGCCTTAAGTTCGTCGTGCAGGAACGGGTAGAAGTGTTCGTCATGTGCGCCAATCGGTGCGCCAAGCACAATGAGCAGATCGGTATCCACAAGTTGCGCGGTATCCAGCGCGGCGATGCCCGCATCAAGGGTGTGCACCATGTAGCCGTGGCGCTGCAACACGGGCTGGATAAGCCCCAGGTCTTCGAAATGCACATGTCTTATCGCAAGAGCAGTTTTCATCGTTCATCTCCTTGGGTTATGACGGCCAATAATGGCTATCGGGCAGGGGGCGTGTGCCGAAAATGGCTTGTCCGATACGCACGGTGGTTGCGCCTTCTTCAATGGCGATTTCAAAATCACCTGACATGCCCATAGAAAGCTCGCGCATGGACATGCTTTCGGGAAGATTTTCCAGCAGGCGATCACGCAACTCGCGCAGGGCGATAAAACAGGGGCGCACTCGGGCGCTGTCAGCGGAAAACAACGCCAAAGTCATCAAGCCTTGTACCCGCAGTGCGTTGTAGGACTGCAAGGCGTGGATAAAGGCGGGAACCTCGGCGGGCACAAGGCCGAATTTGCTGGCTTCGCCTGATGTGTTGACCTGAATCAGCACATCCAAACACCGCCCTTCGCGCTGCAATCGTCGCTCCAGTGCTTCGGCAACGCGCAGGCTGTCGAGCGCCTGAAATTCGCTGGCATAGCGTGCAACCCATTTGGCCTTATTGGTTTGCAGATGGCCGATGATGACCCAGTCGATGTCGTCTAACGCATGAAGCGCATGATGCTTTTCTTTGGCTTCTTGCACCTTGTTTTCACCAAAGCTGCGATAACCGGCAGTGTAGGCAGTACAGATTTTTTCGGGCGCTACAGTTTTGCTCACTGGCAGCAGGCGCACCGAGTCGGCAGAGCGTTGAGCGCGTGCGCAGGCGGCGGCAATGCGCGCTTCAACCTCGTGCAAGCGTGTTTTAACGGTTTGTTCATCATTGTTGGCATTCATGAGTGTTCCGACAAAAGGGCGCAAATGATTCATAATTGTCTGGGTCAAAAATTATCATTGTCATAGGACAAAGTAAAGATGAGCGAGCAGGGTGCACAGGCCATTTTTGAGGAATTGCGCCAGAAGGTTCTCTCAGGCGAACTACCCGGGGGGAGCGCGCTGCCGTCCGTGCGTGAGCTGGCCGAGCAGCGCGGCATTAACCGCAACACGGCGGCGGCGGTTTACAAGCGCCTGGTGGCTGCTGGGTTGGCGATGACGCGGGGGCGCTTGGGTACGGTTGTGAGTGACCAAGGCAGCCCCGGAGCATTGGAAGGCGAGGCGAGCTTATCCTGGGTTCAGGCAGTGGGCGGTGATTTGTCGGGCGGTAATCCGGCGCAAGTCTTGTTGCCCGACCCTGCGCGCTATTTGGGTATGGCGGGTTACAACCCAAGGCTTTACGGTTGTGAGACTGTGCATCCAAAGCTTGAATCCGTTGCTCAAGCCTGGTTTGCCGATGTGATTCATGATGGGGTACAGGTAAGCGTGACGCATGGCGCGGTGGATGCCATTGAGCGTTTGCTCATGGGGTATGTGATGGCGGGCGAGGCCGTGGCCGTGGAAGACCCCTGTTTTTTGGGCAGTATTCATACCCTCAAGGCGCTTGGAATGCGTGCGGTGGGTGTGGAGGTGGATACCGAGGGGCTCAAGCCGGAAGCATTAGAGGCGGCACTCAAATCCGGGATACGTGCGCTGGTTTATACCCCGCGAGCACACAACCCGACCGGATGCAGCATCAGCGCGAAGCGTGCCGAGGTTTTATCCAAGTTGCTTGCGGCTTATGCGGATGTTTTGCTGATTGAGGACGATCATTTTGCCCTGCTTGCCGATACGCCTTGCCACAGCATCATCCCGCCGGGTTGTGCGCACTGGGCGCGGATTCGCTCGGTGTCGAAGGGACTGGGGCCGGATTTGCGTCTGGCCATGCTGGTCAGTGATAGGCAAAGTGCGCAACGCTTAGGACTGCGCCTTGCCTCCGGTGCGACCTGGGTGAGCCATATTTTGCAGGCCACGGTGGCGACTATGCTGAGTCACGATACAGTGCGCGAGCAGCTTACCGCCGCGCGTGATTTTTATCGCCAACGCAGGCTTGGTTTACGGGAGGCGCTCGAACAACGCGGCATGGCCATACTGCAACCGTGCGATGGTCTGAATGTATGGATACCTTTGGCAAGCGACGCCAATCGTGTGGCGCATGATTTGGCGCGGCGCGGCTGGGTGGTGCGACCTGGCGGGGTTTTTTCTCTCCAGCAACGCCAACAGGCCATCCGCGTGACGATTTCCACACTCGATGATGAGCGCGCAAACCGTTTTGCGGATGACCTGCTGGAGTGTATGCGAGGTTAGGGAGACGCTGGTTTATTCAGCGCTTCCCGTTTGGGGCAGGATGCCCCAACACGAATCAAAGACAGAAGTCTTTGATTCGTGAGAACTTATCGCGGGCGTGCGCCGCGATAAGCGAGCTGATTTATTCCATGGATGGAATAAATCAGCATCTACTTAGGGAAATGCTGAAAAAATCCATCCATGGATTTTTTCAGCTCGTCTCACCGCGAAGTGAATTCGCGGCGGCCTCCGCGAATCAAGGACTTACGTCCTTGTTCGCGCCGGGGCATCCCTGCCCCGGACAGGAAGCGCTGAATTGTTCAGCGCTTCCTTAGAGCGTGTCGATTACAGGCTGCGCAAACGCCGCACTGCCTCAACCATATTGCGCAAACCCGCCTCCGACTCTGTCCAGCCCCGGGTTTTCAGCCCGCAATCCGGGTTAACCCACAGATTCTGCGCCGGAATGACCTCGGCGGCCTTGCGCATCAAACGCTCCATTTCGTCCACGCCCGGCACGCGCGGCGAGTGGATGTCCCACACGCCCGGACCGATCTCGTTGGGGTAGGCGAAGTCGCCAAAGCCGCGCAAAAGCTCCATGCCGGAACGCGAGGTTTCGATGGTAATCACGTCGGCATCCAGCGCGGCGATGGCGGGCAGGATGTCGTTGAACTCCGAGTAGCACATGTGGGTGTGAATCTGCGTACTGTCGGCGACCGGGCTGGCGCTGATGCGGAAACAGCGCCCTGCCCAGTCGAGATAGGTCTGCCAGGCGGCCTTGCGTAGCGGCAGTCCTTCGCGGAAGGCCGGTTCGTCGATCTGGATCACGCGAATGCCCGCCTGTTCCAGATCAGCGACTTCATCACGAATGGCCAGCGCAATCTGTTCACAGGTCAGCTTGCGCGGCTGGTCGTCGCGCACAAATGACCACTGCAACACGGTCACCGGGCCGGTCAACATGCCTTTCATCGGCTTGCTGGTCAACGATTGCGCGTAAGCCGTCCATGCCACCGTCATGGGGGCGGGGCGGCTGACATCGCCATAGATGAGCGGCGGTTTGACGCAGCGTGAGCCGTAGGACTGCACCCAACCGTTTTGGGTGAAGGCGAATCCGGCAAGTTGTTCGCCGAAGTACTCGACCATGTCGTTGCGTTCCGGCTCGCCGTGCACCAGTACGTCCAGGCCGATGGCTTCCTGCTTTTGCACCACCTGGGCGATTTCATGCCGGATCACGCCTTCGTATGAATCCTGGGTGATGTCGCCGCGGCGGAACGAGGCACGCGCGGCGCGCAGTTCGCCGGTTTGTGGAAAGGAGCCGATGGTGGTGGTGGGGAAATCGGGCAACTGGAGCGCGGCATGCTGGATGCGCTGGCGCACGGCAAAAGGCGCGGGGCGCTGGTCGGCATGGGCGGGCAGATCGTGCAGGCGTGCGGCGACGGCGGGATTGTGCACGCGCGGGCTGGCACGACGCGAGGCGAGCGCCGTGCGTGCGGCCGCGAGGTGCCCACTCACATTGGCTTCGTCGTGCAGGGCATGGCGTAACACATTGAGTTCGATCAGTTTTTGGCGCGCAAAGGCCAGCCAGGACTTGATTTCGCCATCCAGCCGGGTTTCCGCGTCCAGATCAATTGGCACATGCAGCAGCGAGCAGCTCGGAGCCAGCCACAGGTTGGCGCCGCGTTGTGCGGCCAGCGGTTTGAGCTTGGCCAGCGCGGCGTCTAAATCCGTGCGCCAGATATTGCGCCCGTCGATCAGCCCCACCGACAACACCTTGTGCGCAGGCAGCCAGTCACTCACGCGGCTGAGCTCATCCGGCGCACGCACCGCGTCGATGTGCAAGCCATCCACCGGAAGCTGGCAGGCCAGACGCAAGTTGTCGGCCAGCGGGCTGAAATAGGTGGTGAGCAGCAGCTTGGGGCGGTTGTGCGCGAGATGGTTATAAGCCGTTTCAAACGCGCTGCGCCACGCGGCGGGCAGGTCGAGGCCAAGAATCGGCTCGTCGATTTGCACCCATGCCACACCCTGCGCCTTCAGGCGGGCGAGAATCTGGCCATACACCGGCAACAGGCGTTCCAACAGGTCGAGTTTGTCGAGGTTTGCGCTCTTTTCCTTGCCCAGCCAGAGGAAGGTCAGCGGGCCGATCAGCACGGCCTTGGGCGTGTGACCGAGGGCTTGCGCGTCTTCGATTTCGCTGAACAGACGCTCGGAGTTGAGTTTGAACGTGGTTTCGGCAGTGAACTCGGGCACGAGATAGTGGTAGTTGGTGTCGAACCATTTGGTCATTTCAGCCGCGTAGACGCTGGGGTCGCTGGCGGTAGGCGTTGGGTGGCAGGCGTTCGCCTCCTGATTGCGGAGATCGGAAGAGCACACGTCTGAACTCCAGTCACGTCAGTCAATC
>CALKWL010000116.1 GCA_938004235.1 uncultured Gammaproteobacteria bacterium | reverse complement strand
GAGAGCACCGTCACCGGCAGCTTGTGTGGCTCGGTGGTCGCCAACAAAAATTTGACGTTGGGCGGCGGCTCTTCGAGGGTTTTGAGCAGCGCATTGAAGCTGCTCTTGGAAAACATGTGCACCTCGTCGATCAGGTACACCTTGAAGCGCCCCTGGCTCGGCAGGTATTGCACGTTCTCCAGCAAATCGCGGGTATCGTCCACCCCGGTGCGCGAAGCAGCATCCACTTCAATCAGGTCAACGAAACGCCCTTCGTCAATCGCTACGCAGGACGAGCACACGCCACATGGATGACTGCTCACACCCTGCTCACAATTCAGCGCCTTGGCAAAAATGCGCGCCACCGTGGTCTTGCCCACCCCGCGCGTGCCGGTGAACAGATAAGCGTGATGCAGGCGTTGCTCGTCCAGCGCCGTGGTCAGGGCGCGCAAGACATGTTCTTGCCCCACCATGTCTTCAAAGCGGCGTGGTCGCCATTTGCGCGCCAATACCTGATAGTCCGAACCCAACTCGCCCATAAACCTACCGGCTGTTTGCAGAAGGCCGTGATTCTAACAGCAAGCGCGCCGAAGATGCGGGAAGCTGCAAAAGCAGCTTACTCACAGAAACAATAAAAACAGGAAATTTCGAGGGCGGCGAAACGCACCCACCACATCCCGGCACCCAAACGCACCGCTACCGTTGCTCCCTTCCGGACCTGGCGGATTTCACGGCTGTCTGTCGCGGGAGGACGAATGCGCCCGCCATAGACAGGGACTCAAAGCCCCCCTGATTGAGGCTCACGCTGACGATGCGCGCCAATCAAGGCCGCGAATCCTAGCAACAAACCCCCGTAAAGTCATCTTTTCGACATTTTCACCAACAAGGGCATTGACGAACCAAAGCCTCATCTGGATAATGCCGCGCTTACCTGATCTCAGTCACGGAAAAGATGTCCCGTTGACTTGATTTGAAGGCTATATAGCTCAGTCGGTTAGAGCACAGCACTCATAATGCTGGGGTCGGTGGTTCGAGTCCACCTATAGCCACCATTTTAAGTTTTATACCGTCCCAAGCGGTACTAAACAAACCCCTGAAACCCGCACCATAACAAGGTTTGCGGGTTTTTTTACGCCTATAGCATCCCATATCGTGCTACTGCAGCCTAACATTCTTGGGGATACAAGTGGCGTACCGGCGGCTATACCTTTCCCCTCAGCTAATCAGTAGCCCACGACGATATAGCCGTAGTGCTCACGTCGTTTTTTCAGCGGCATTCGTTGCACTACATCCTCTCAGATCGAAACCTGAGCGGGCTGTAGTAGCGGCGCTCAGCGGTTACGCAAGTTACGCTTCATTTCGCCAATTAGGTTGGTTTCCAGGCTTTCCAGGCTTTTCAGACGGGTATCGGCCGCATTCCCCAACCACTCAATCACCTCAGCGCGCTTCTTGGCGAAATAATCCAGAATAAAGCGCTCAGAGATCAGCATATATTCAATCGCCTGCTTGGGGTCGGCCTGAACAAATGGATTACGTGCAATCTTCTTCGCCGCAGCCTCCTGTTGCTCGCAAAACGCATTCAACAGGAAAAAAAGGTTCAGACGCGCGTTCCGCAAATGATTTTGCCCGGACTCCGTGCTGCCGTATAGGCTGGCATCTACGATGACGTCCAGCCAACGAATCAGCTGCGACTCAGCCATCACCCACTCTTCGTTCATCACGCGCTGGTACAAATCACTGATCTGTTGACGCAGGAAATCCTCTTTCTTGCGTGAATTCCACGGGAGCAGACGCGACATCCAGGTGCTCGGGGACTTTACCTGCGCTTCAAGATGCGCCAGCTCTTCGAACAGCGCCGCGCGTATCTTGTCAGCCTCGCTGATCTGCGTACGCTTTTCAGCCATGTCCGCGGATGACACTTCAAGCTGCAACACCAGGTACTCTCCCAGACTGCGGTCAACCTTGTCTGACACTGCGCGTACGCCATCCAGCGCCTTGCGCAAACGATCAGCAAATCCGCCGGGATTACCGAGCGCCTGAATCAATACCACCTCAGCACGCGCCTGTCGCGCGCGCTCAGCTTGCAACTCGCGCACTTCTTCGCGCAAAGTCAGCATGGATTGCGCCATGGAGTGATGCGAAATCTTCTCTGCACGCCAGCGCTCCAGCGTGGGCTGGAGATCGCGCATACGGTGTTGCAGGCGGGCAATGGCGATATCCGCTTCATAACCGCGCGCCTTGTCCATCGCTTGCAGCACAGTGGCGCCCAGAGTTTGATCCATACGCTGCACGGCGCGCAATTCCGCCTGACTGGCCGCAAACGCCATCTTCTCCAACACAGCGCGTGTCGGTGCGGGAGCGTTACGAATCAACTGAGTAGGAATGGTTTCCGGCAAAATATCCAACGGGAGCTTGGCAAGCTCGGCCGCGGAAAGCTCACGCACCATAGAGGTGAATTCTTCAAGGTTTAAGCGCTGACTCATGGGGTATCCTCGATCGAACGTGAGCAAGTTTAGTCAAAATCTGACAATTGCGCAGAAGAATTGTGCAAACGTTTTGCGAGCGCGCATCCGTTACGCATGGCGTCCGATACCGATACCCCATCGCGCCAGTTGGCGCGCGTCACCAAACCTTCAAGCCTGTGCATGTCATCATCCAGAGAAGCGATGCGCTCAAGGTGCCCCAGTTCATATTGCGGGATAGCGCGCGGCCAACGCTGAACGTGACGCATCAACGGCGCGGCGCGCAACCCGAGAATGGGGGCGAGGTCAGCTAAAACCCTTGCTGCAACCGCCTCCTCCGTCCATGCACCGATGTCTTCATGTCGTCGTCCGCCGATAAATGCCGTCAACAACACCTGTCCTTCGGGCGCACGCCCCGCAAACAAGGTGCTGGAAAAAAGCGCTCCCAAGGTTGTCACGCGCTCTTTAGCTGGAATCAGCACGCCAAAACCATCCAACGCATGCGCCACATCTTCACGCCGAAATCCCAAAGCCACCGACATCACCGGAGGATAGGGAATGTCGCGCAACGTCTGTACACGCACGCCCAAAAACGGCTCCAGCAACGACGCACACGCCTCGGCAGGCAGCGCCAGAATGACATTTTGCGCCGCAAAGGTTCCGTGCGAAGTGTGTACAAGCCATCCTTCACGCGTATGTTGCAGTCCCTGTGCAGCCGTATTCAGATGCAAGGACGCCCCCAAAGCATGGGTCAGTGCATCAATAAGCTGCCCCAAGCCTCGACTGAAAGAAAACATATGCCCAAGCGGCATCGTCTGCACATGTGCCTTGCGCGCTCTAAAGGCCTTACTCAAGGCGCCCCTGATAAGCGATCCATGCTCATGTTCCAGCGCATACACCTTGCTCGTCGCCGCGCGCACCGAAAGACGCGCCGGGTCACCTGCGTACACTCCCGACACAAACGGATCAATCGCCCAGTCGAGAAACTCTTGTCCCAAACGCCTGCGCACGAGCTCGGCCACGCTCTCTTCCTGCGTTGCGCGCCCGATGAACGGCTCAGCCAGCAAGCGCAACTTACCGGCTGGAGAGAACAGCGGGCTCGCCAGAAAACTCATCGGCGAGCCGGGCAGCTGAATCGCTCGCCCATCGCGCACCACATAACGTCGTTTGGCCGCAGGATTGGCCTCGCACACGTCCGCCCGCAAATTCAGACCATCAATCAGCTGTGCAATTGCCGGGTCATTGTCCAGCAGGGTATTCGGCCCAGCCTCAAGCATGAAGCCTTCGTGCCAGAAGGTATGCACATGGCCGCCTGCGCGCCCGGCAGCCTCCAGCACCGTCACCGCATGACCCTGTTGCCGCAGAAAAAAGGCCGTGCTCAGACCGGAAATGCCTGCGCCAATCACCAGGGTTTGAGTCGTATTCATGTCTAACACCCGTCTTAAGTCATTACCTCGCACGCAAATCAAATGCGCAAGCATTTGATTTATCGTAGCCGCACACGGACATGTGCCGGGAAAAAGGGCAGGAAAGCCCTTTTTCAACATCCTGCTAGAGCCGCCTGGAGCGGCATTGGGATGCAAGGCTGAAATAGGTATTTCAGCCGCCTGCGAAGGGCGGAACCCAAGGGTGGATCCCTCAAGCCTTTGCAGCCAGACCGTCTCAAATCCGACGGCTGCCAGGCTCACTTCGGCGTCACGGAACCCCATTGCGCCCACGCCAGACCGCCCAACACCAGCGCCGTACCTAACATGGCGGCAAGCGACAGAACCTCGCCCTCGAACCACCAGCCCAACCACAACGCCAACACGGGAGCGAGCAGCGTAATCAAGCCTATCAGGGATGCGGGCAAATGCCGCAGCGCAAAGAAAAACAGCATGAAGCCAAATACCGAGCCAAACACCGCGAGATAGACAATCGCACCCCAGGTTCGCCCGCTCAGCGCTTCAGGCCATAGCTCCCCCGAAGGCGAAAGCACAAGCCAGGTCACAAGATACAACACCGCCGCGACCCAGAGCGCGCCGACACTGGTGACGCTGCCTGAAATCGGCGCATGGATTTTCTTCACCAGCACCGTGCTCAAGGCGTGGATAAACGCGCTCCACAGCATCACCGCCACCGCCCAGCCCCCCACGCCCTCCAGATGAAGCTGCTCGTGGAAGATCAGCCCCAGCCCGAAAAACGCCAGGAGTAAACCGCCCAGCCAATGCAGATTCAGCGTGCGCTCGCCTAAAATCCAGGCGGCCAGGAGACTGGTGAACAATGGCGCCGTGCCAAACAACACTGACACCATCCCGCTGTCCAGATACTGCGCCGCCCAATAGGTACCGAACATGCCGACATAAATCGCCAGACTGCCCGCCGCGTAGGCCATAAGCGCCCGAGGCGCAAACGACAGCCTCTGTTTCAGCAGCCACAACACCGGCAAGGCGACCAGCGCACCCAACGCCATGCGAGCAGTCACGCCAAACAGAAACTCACCCTCCGCCCCACTCCACTTGATACCCAAGGGCGTCGTCGCCCAAATCAGCACTACGGCGGCGTAAGCGAAACCCAATCGGGCGCTGGATGGCGGTGTCACGCCCTATCCAACCTGCTCAGGCAAGCCACAGCGTCTTCGCATTGGTAAATGCCCTCAAACCCTGCACCCCCAACTCGCGCCCCAGTCCCGACACCTTGCAGCCGCCAAAGGGTAGACGAGGATCGCTTTTCACCATGCCATTCACAAACACCGCACCGCACTCCATCGCCCGAGCCAACGCCTCGCCACGCGCCACATCCCGCGTCCACACGCTGCCGCCCAGCCCAAAACGGCTCAGATTCGCCAAATGCAGCGCCTGGAGATCATCCTGTGCGCTGCAAATCGCCGCCACCGGGCCAAAAATCTCTTCATCAAACGCACTCATCCCGGGGCGCACACCCTTCAACACACAAGGCTCCATCGCGGCAAAACTTCCGGCAAGCGCTGCGCCGCCATACACCACATCCGCCCCGGCGTCCTTGCTAGAGCGCACTTGTTCGAGCACCTGTTGGCGCAAGTCGGGGCGCGCCAGCGGGCCAAGATCTGTGCTCTCATCCAGAGGATCGCCCTGACGTAAAGCCGCCACACGCGTCACCATGCCCGCAGCGAAATCATCCAACAAGGACGCATGCACAATAAAACGCTTCGCCGCGATACAGCTCCGACCAGTGTTCTGAAAGCGCGAACGCACGGCGTTATCCAGCGCCAGCTCCAGATCCGCATCCTGCAAAACCACAAACGCATCCGAACCGCCCAGCTCCATCACCACCGGCTTGAGCGCCGCGCCCGCCAGCGCCGCCACCCGCCGCCCGGCGGTTTCGCTTCCGGTCAGCGTGACCCCGTGCACGCGTACATCATCGATCAATGCCGGCACAAGCTCGCTGCCCACGAGCAGGCTCGAAAACACCCCTTCCGGCGCACCCGCATCACGGAACAGCGACTCCAGCGCCACGGCACATTGCGGCACGTTCGACGCGTGTTTGAGCAAAAACGTATTACCCGCCATCACGATCGGCGCAACGGCACGCAGCACCTGCCAGAACGGAAAGTTCCAGGGCATGATCCCTAGCACCGTACCGAGAGGCTCATACACCACCCGTGACTCACACGCATCCGAAGCGACGACATCATCCGCCAGCATCGCCTCACCCTGCCCGGCATAAAACTCGCACACCCAGGCACACTTCAGCACCTCGGCACGCGCCTCGCGCACGGGCTTGCCCATTTCCAGCGCCATCAGACGCGCATAGTCATCCTGACGCTCACGCAACAGGCGCGCCACCGCATTCAACAGCGCTGCGCGCGGCGCGTAGCCGCCCTCGCGCCAGATCGGCGCCATGCGCGCGCTGCTCGCCAGCGCATGCTCGATTTCATGCGGAGCATGTTTGGGAACACGCGCCAGCGCTTCGCCGTTAAAAGGATTGATTGAAGCGAATGCCATGCCCATCCCCCCGAGGCTGCGGATCAATTCGCAGCGCTGTATTTCCAGAACCTGTTGCAGCCTTCTCCGAAGGCGAAGACAACCAAAACTTAGCCAAAATTCAGCTGAATCTCCGCCCCCGACGCAAAAGCCAGCCAACTCGCCATCCCCGCCAGCTCGACGCTGAGCATTAAATCATGCTGCGTCAAACCGTGCGCCGTCATCGAGGCCGAACAGGCCAGCAGCTGCACGCCCAGCTCGACGCACATGCCGCGCAAGTCCAGCGGTTCCGGCATCGCCCCGGATTCGGCATGAAACGCACCATGAATCACCGGCTGCACACGCAACAAATCCAGGCCACTGAACGCATAAAACAGCCTGCACTCATACCCCATGGAGGCCGCCGTCGCCGCCATCATCCACGGCGCATACGCTGCCTGGGGCGTCGCCCCGGTAATCAGCAAGGCCATACGCTTGCTCATGCCGCATCCTCCCGTTTTTTCAGATACAGCACGAACCCGCCGTCCGCAGACTCAACCTGCATCAAACCATGTCCCGTCGCCTCGGCGTAAGCCGCAAAATCACGCGGCGCCGCTGCATCCGTCGCCAGCACGCGCAACACCTGCCCGCCCGCCAATGGAGCCAAGGCCTGCTTGGTTCTCAAAAGCGGCAAAGGGCAAGGCAGACCGCGCGCATCCAGCTCGGCATCCCACTCCAAAGACATCATCAACCGCCAAGCAAGGGGCTATCGGCATCCGGGCGCACCATCGGCAAACGCTCTGCCGCCCAGGCCATAATGCCGTTACTCAAATTGACCCCGCCCTCAATCCCCTGGCGCGCAAGAAACATGCACGCCTGTGCGGAGCGAGCGCCGCTCTGACAATAGACCACAACCTTGTCATAACCCTTGAGCTGGTCGATATGCAACGGCAACAGGTGCAAGGGCAACAACCTGGCGCCCGGAATAATTCCATAGGCAGTCTCGCCTGGCGTGCGCACATCCAGCAAAAGGAATTTTTCATTCGCCAACCAGGTCGAAAGCTCACGCGCCTCCACATGCTTTATTGAAACCATCGTCTTACTATCCTCAAAGTTATTGATGCGGCAAAGAAATTTTTTGAATCCGACGTGTGATGGATGCACAACCGCAGTCGGTTGGTTTCGCCGTGCTGTATCAATAACCTATTCATTTGATTGATTATTGATTCGGCCTTCCCACGCTTTTTCGAGGAGTGATATTGTCCCAACCTTGGTCACTAATTCAAACTTCAGCAGGCCGAATCAATAGGTCTGCAAAAATCACTGATCTATTATCCATGTACAGCCCTACCCGCAAACACGCCGCACTCCTCCCCCTGGCGCTCTCGCTCGCCCTGCTCAGCCCAGGCGCGTGGAGCGATCCTTACGCCAAGCTGCCTGACATGGGCGAAGCCATCGACCGCGACATTACCACCCAGGAAGAGCTGGTCATGGGACAAGGGTTTTACAAGGCGCTGCGCCAACAGGCCGTACTGATTGAAAACCCGCTGATTAACCATTACATCCAGTCCCTGGGTCAACGTCTTGCTTCCGCCAGTGGCTGGAACGCCTACCCGTTCCACTTCAGCATTATCAAGGATAACGAAATCAACGCATTCGCGGCGCCAGGCGGCTACATCAGCCTGTTTAGCGGCCTGATACTGCGCACCGAAAATGAAAACGAACTCACAGGCGTCATGGCGCACGAAATGGCGCATGTCACCCAGCGCCACATTGCCCGCATGATCGTCGGACGCGGCAGCATCGACCTGACCACCCTCGCCGCCGTCGCCGCCGCCATGGTCATCGGCGCCGCCTCAGGCTCGAGCGATGCAGGCGTTGCTGCCGCGCATTTGGGCATGGCCAGCGCGATGCAGCAACAGATCAACTTCACGCGCGAAAACGAATATGAGGCCGATCGCATTGGCATCCAGATCCTCGCCGACGCCCACTTCGACCCAAGCGGCATGGTCAGCTTCTTCGACAAATTAGGCCGTCAGGAAGGCGACGGATTCTACGCCCACAACGAACTGTTGCGCACCCACCCGGTCACCACCAACCGCATTGCCGAAGCCAGCAACCGCGCCGAACAGCTCCGCCCAGCCAAGGTTTTCAACTCACCGGACTACGCCTACGCCAAAGCCACGCTCGCCGCAGAACTCGCCGCACAACCGCAAACTAGCGCCTCCACCCTGGCAAAAAAACAGACCGAGAGCGCAAGCCCGGTCGCCCGCTATTACCAGGCTCTGCTCCTGGCGCGCGCCGGAAAGGAGAAACAGGCGCTGGAGATCCTTACCCCACTCAACGCAAAACACCCCGACAACTTATGGATTGGCGTCGCACTGGCCGACACGCAACGCCAACTCAAACAGGATCAAGCCGCAAGCCAAACCCTGAAAAATCTGCTGACCTACTCGCCGGATCACCCCGTCATTGCACTGAAACAGGCGCAGCTCTGGATGGAGAGCGACCCCGAGCGCGCCTACCAGTCGCTGCGCGCCAGCCTGCGCAATCATCCGCACAACGACGCCCTGCTCGGCGCTCTGGCCGAAGCCGCCGCACGCGCGCAGCATCCGATTGAACACCACGAAGCGCTCGGCATGTACTTCATGGCGCAACAACGCCTGCACGAGGCCCATTCCGAATTTGAAACCGCCCGCACACTCACCTACCCCAGCAACCCCAACCTTGCCGCCAGCGGCAGCGAGCTTATCGCCCGCCAACGCCTCGATGCACAAATCAAGCTGGTCGAAGCGCAAATTCTCGCCGCACGCGAACGCAAAAAAGAGAAAGGCATGTGATCCTTCAGGTTATATGCAGCTTTTCTAATAAAACCCACGGCAATAACCGAATAAAAAAAACTTCATTGCCTGAATATCCGAAGTGACTATCCTGACCCTCGGAGTATGCACCGGGCACATGATTTTAAGAGCGCCGCCCCTGAGAACATGCTGATATTCAGCGTTTACTGAATCTCAGGCCAATGTTGCCGCTCATGTGCCAAGCGGCCATTTATTCAACCGAGGAAGATCGGAAGAGCACACGTCTGAACTCCAGTCACGTCAGTCAATCTC
>CALKWL010000115.1 GCA_938004235.1 uncultured Gammaproteobacteria bacterium | reverse complement strand
AGGCCGAAGCTGATGGTGACGGCGTCGAAGCTGTTGTCGGCAAAGGGGATGAGTTCGGCATTGACCAGCGCGCTTTGCGCCTCGCTGCTCGCGCCTTCGTTAATCAGGCGGTCGCGCCCGCGGGTGAGCATTTCGGCGTTGATGTCGGATAGCACCACCAGGCCTGTGCGCCCCACTTGCTTCAACATGCCGGAGGATAAGTCGCCGGTGCCGCCCGCAAGATCCAGGGCGCGCATCCCGGGGCGCAGGCCAGTACGCGCAAGGGTGATGCGCTTCCATAAACGATGAATGCCCAGCGACATCAAGTCGTTCATCAAATCGTATTTGCTCGCCACGGAGTCAAACACGCCGCGCACCAGCTTGGCTTTTTCATTGAGCGGAACCTGGCGGTAGCCGAAGTGGGTGGTGTTATCGTGCGGTTCGGGGGTGTTCATGTGGTTTCTCGCGTCATGCCGGTTGCATCCAGGCGCTCAAGATAACGCGCCCAGTTGTTTGCGTAGTCCTGACCAAGTGTGTAGAGAAAGTCCCAGTCGAACAAGCCGCTGTCGTGGCCGTCGCTGAAGATCAGTTTGACGGCGTATTGGCCGACCGGTTCGATGGCGTCAATGGTGACCTGCGCCTTGCCTGTGACCAGTAAGGGTTCGGGGAGCCCGTGACCACGCACTTCCGCCGAGGGCGAGAACACGCGCAGGTATTCGCAGGGCAGGGAAAAGTGCGCGCCGTCTGCAAAGCGTATCTCCAGAATGCGGCTGGCGCGGTGCAGTTCGATCTCGGTGGGGTGGTGTTGCGACATGGGCTTAGCCTGTGTTGCGCATTCCGGCGGCGATGGCATTGATGGAGCGCAACAGGGGAACCAGCCACATTTCGCGTTCGGCGTCGCTCAAGGCTTCGTCGCGGTAGCGCTTGAGCAGGGTGATCTGGATGTGGTTGAGCGGGTCGAGATAGGGGTTGCGGCGCTGCATGGAGGTGCCCAGAACCGGGTCGATTTCCACCAGATCGTTGACCCCTGAGACGCGCAGCACTTCGGCGAGCGTGCAGCCGTATTCGCTGGAAATCATGCCGTACACCTGTTCAGCCAGGGCGCGATCCTTGACCAGTTCGGCATACTCCCCGGCAATGTGCATCTCGCCCTTGGTCAGCGACATTTGCGTATTGCGCAGCAGGCTGTGGAAGAACGGCCATTCGTTGAACATGGCTTTCAGGCAGCTTGTGTCTTCGGGGTGTCGAGCCTGCCACTGGCGCAGGGCGCTGCCGATGCCAAACCAGGCGGGCAGGGTGTGACGCGACTGCGCCCAGCCGAACACCCAGGCAATCGCCCGCACCGAATATTTGGAAATGTCGCCCTGCTTACGATGCGAGGGACGTGAGCCGATATTCATCAGGCCGATTTCGCGCACCGGGGTGGCTTCGTAGAAGTAGGGAATAAAACCTGGGGTGTGGTCGGTGAGCTGGCGATAAGCCTGCTCGCCCAGTTCAGCGATTTCCGCCATGGCGCGTTCAAATGCCGGGTTGGGGCGAGGCACATCCATCACGCGGTGACGCGAGGCTTTCATCAGCCCGGTGGCGCCCATAATGAGCTCGTACACGGCGGTTTCGGTGTTGCTGTATTTCGAGGACAGCACCTCACCCTGTTCGGTAAATTTGATCTGTCCCAGCACCGTGCCGACGGGCAGGGAGAGCATGGACTCGTGGGTGGGGCCGCCGCCGCGCGCCACGGTGCCGCCGCGACCGTGGAACAGGCGGAATTCCACGCCGCGTTGCCTGGTGAGTTCCAGTACCTTGAGTTGCGCCTGGTAGAGGTTCCATACCGAGGCGAGCACGCCGCCGTCCTTGCAGGAGTCGGAGTAGCCGAGCATGACTTCCTGCATATTGCCCGATACGGCCAGAAGTTCGCGGTACACCGGGTTGTCGAGCAGCAGGGTAAGCACCTGTTCGATATGTTCGAGGTCTTCGATGGTCTCGAACAGGGGAGAAATACTGATATTGCAGTAGGGCCGACTCTTGGCGTCAAAGCCTGCCAGTCCGCTGCGATGTGCTAGGTAGAGCACTTCCATGACGTGACTGGCGGCATGGGTCATGGAGATGACGTAGGCGCCGAAGGCATCGGGGCTGACGTTCTGGCGCATACGGCACATCACTTCGAAAACGCGCAGGGTTTGCAGCGTTTCCGGTGTCAGCTCATCGGCTTTGATGCGTGCGCCCCATGCGCGATTGATGCTCAGGTTGCCGGAGTTTTGCGCCATCAAACTGGCGTCCATACGCGGCGCGGGGTGCTTGATGCGTTCGGCGAGGAGCTGGATGCGCTCTTCTTCGCTGTGGTTGAGGTAGTTAAGCCCCGGTTCGATCTGCTCAAAAATTTCAGCTACGGCTTCGGTGTGGCGGGTGGACTCCTGGCGGATGTCGAGTTGGAACAGGTGAAAGCCGAAGGTTTCGGCCAGGCGGATCAGATCCTTGAGATCGGCGTCGGCCAGGAGTTCATCATTGTTTTCCAGCAGTGACTCGCGGATGCGGTACAGGTCGGCAATGAATTCATCGGCATTCGGGTAGGCTTCGCCGGAAAGTGCGGCGGCTTGCCCGCTTTGCAGTTGACGCACATAGGCCAGGTTCAGACTCAGGCGGTACTGCATGATGCGCAGTTTGCTGCGGTAGGGCTCATCTTCAAAGTGCTCATCGCCTTCATTGCCGAATACGGCGGCGATAAAGCGCTGGTCGTTTTCCAACGCCAACTGGCGAATGCAGATATTGGGGCAGAGGCTGATCGAGTGGGTGAGGGTGCGACCCAGGTCAAAAATCCGCTTCTTGTATTCTTCCAGAATCATTTCCGCCGCCATGCCCACGGCATTTTCGGTGGTTTCCGGGGTCACGAAGGGGTTGCCGTCGCGGTCGCCGCCAATCCATGAGCCAAAGCGCAGGATGCTCGGAACCTTGACCTGCCGGGCTAAATCACGCCCGAAATTGGTTCTGACTGCCTTTTCCAGGTAGCGGTACACCGTGGGCACGGCGCCGAAAATGCTTTGACGGAAGTAGTAGAGTCCCTGACGAATCTCGTCTTCCACCTTGGGGCGCACGCTGCGCACTTCGTTGGTTTTCCACAGCGCCAGAATGTGCATCTTGATGGCGCTTTCGATGTCTTGACGCTCGTTGTCGCCCAGTCCCGGGCGGTTGAGCTGGCTGGAAAGCAGGTACACGCGGCGTTGCTGATCCATGACCGTGCGCCGCTTGGCTTCGGTGGGGTGGGCGGTGAATACGGGAATGTATTGCAGATGGTTGAGCAGTTCCTGCAACTGTTCGGCGCTCATGCCCTCTTTGTGGAAGCCGCGCAGGGTGTCGTGAAACGAGCCGTTCCAGAAGTCCAGGCCGCGTCGCACCATATTGCGGCGCTCCTGGTGCATCAGCTCTTCTTCGGCGATGTTGACCAGGCTGAAGTACAGGCTGAAGGCGCGCACCACCTGGGTGAGTTTATCGGCGGGCAGTTCATTAATCAGCCCCATCAAGCGGGCGTGCTGGCGCGTGCTGATCTGCTGGCGCTTGCGCTGGCGGATAAAGCCCTTGCGCAACGCCTCGACCACGGTGTAGACCTCTTCGCCCGCATGTTCCCATACGACTTCGCCCAAAAGTTGACCGAAAAGGCGGACGCGCGCGCGAAGGGCAGCATCATTACGGGTCATACGGGTTTGTTTTTTGGTCATGGGGACGTTTTCCGTGTTCGGGATCATGGGCGGGTGTTCATTGTGAAGTGACAAGAAAAAAATTTAGACGCTTTAGGTGTTTTTGGCATCTACTTAGCTTCATAAAACGAAGGCATTATAGCGCCAATGGCGCGCTCGTCGCGGCTAGCAGCCTGTCGGACTTTAGGGAAATCGGCTGCAAACCTGTCTGGACGGTGCAGTGTCACCGCTTTTTTGGGCAATAGAACCCGCTATTGCCCTGCAAAAGCGACATTACTGCCCTCGCCCAGCCGGATTTTCACTGCGACTTCTAAGGAGATGCTGATTTATTCCATCCATGGAATAAATCAGCTCGCTTATCGCGGTACACGCCCGCGATAAGCTCTCACGAATCAAAGACTTCCGTCTTTGACCGTGTTGGGACATCCTGCCCCAAGCGGGAAACGCTGAATAAATCAGCATTTCCTTAACGTCCGACAGGCTGTCAGAGTTTTTTTCATCAATCTTTAATCTTTGCGAGGGTTTGCATCATGCGTATCGGTATCTACGGTCTGGGTCGAATGGGCGGAAACATGGTGCGTCGCCTGGTGCGCGCAGGGGTTGAAGTGGTTGGCCATAACCGCAGCGCGGCGCCGGTGGATGAGCTGCGAGAAGAGGGTGCAGGTTTTATGCCAGCCTATAGTCTGGCTTCATTCATCGAGCAGTTGCCGGCGCCGCGCATCGTCTGGCTGATGTTGCCTGCGGGGGCGGCAACCGAGGCGGCGATGGATTCCGTGCTGCCCTTGATGGCGCCGGGCGACCTTTTGGTGAACGGCGCGAATGATTTTTACCAGAACGCGGCGCGGCACGCTGAGCGCGCGGCGGCGTGCGGCGTGCATTTCATGGATGTGGGTGTGTCCGGCGGCGTGTGGGGGTTGAAGAACGGCTATTGCGTGATGGCTGGCGGCAGTGACGAAGACGCCGCGCGTTTAACCCCGGTTTTGCAGGCGCTTGCACCATCGGCGAGCACAGGATGGGCGCATGTTGGTCCTTTGGGTTCGGGACATTTCACCAAAATGGTTCACAACGGCATCGAATACGGCATGATGCAGGCGCTGGCCGAGGGGTTGGCCGTGCTCAAGGCCAAGGAGCCGTTTGCGCTGGATCTGGCGCAGATTTCCGAGCTGTGGCGGCATGGCTCGGTGGTGCAAAGCTGGCTGCTGGATTTGACCGCCGACGCTCTGGCGCAGGATCAGGAGCTGGCCAGCGTGGCGCCGGTGGTGGCTGACTCGGGCGAAGGACGCTGGACGGCGAAGGAGGCGATTGATCTGGGCGTATCTGCCCCGGTGATGACCTTGGCTTTGCAGATGCGTTTCGCCAGCCAGGGCAATGCCGATTACGGCAACAAGGTGCTGGCCATGATGCGCAAGGGCTTTGGCGGTCATGCCATTACCGCCTCACAGGATGCGGAGTAACACGCCATGTCACCTGTCATCTCAGCCAAGGCCTTGGATACCGGCAACAAGCCGCCCGCGCAATGCGGTTTTGTGATTTTCGGCGCCACGGGCAACCTGGCGGCGCAGAAACTGTTGCCGGCGCTGTATAACCTGGATCGTCACGACCGTCTTGACCCCGGCGTATTGGTTTTCGGCTTCGGACGCCGCGCATGGAGTGATGAGGATTGGCGCGGCTATGTCGAAACCGTGTTGCGCGAGCGTTTCATGGCGGCCTTGGACGAAGACGTGCTGAAGCGCTTTCTGTCGCGGCAGCGCTTCGTCAAGGGCGACCTGGAAACGCCGGAGGACTACCAGGAACTCGGCGCGCGCGTGTCGGAAGACGGCGTAAGCATGAACCTGCTGTTTTATCTTGCGATTGCCCCGGACATGTATGCGGTGGTCGCCGAGCAGCTGGCCGCGGCGGAGTTGAATGATGAATTCGACGGTTGGCGGCGTCTGGTAGTCGAAAAACCGTTTGGTTATGACCTGGAAAGCGCCAAAACCCTGGATGCGCGCCTGCATCGGCACTTCTCCGAAGGGCAGATCTTTCGTATCGATCACTATCTGGGCAAGTCCACGGTGCAGAATATTCTGGTCTTCCGTTTCGCCAATCTGTTGCTCGAACCCTTGTGGAACCGGAACTTTATTGATCATGTGCAGATTTCACATGCCGAAGACAAGGGCATTGGCCGACGCGCGGGCTACTACGATCAGGCCGGCGCCCTGCGCGACATGATTCAGAGTCACTTGTTGCAGATGCTGACTCTGGTCGCCATGGAGCCCCCGCCGATTCTGGACGCCGAGGCTTTGCGCGATGAAAAGGTCAAGGTGCTGCGCTCGATACGTCCGATCTCGCCGCGCGCCGTCCATGCCCATGCTTTCCGTGCGCAATACACGCGCGGGCAAATTCGCGGCAAAACCGTACCAGGCTATCTTGAGGAGGAAGGCGTCGATCCGCATAGCACCACTGAAACCTATGCCGCGCTCAAATTGTATGTCGATAACTGGCGCTGGCGCGGCGTACCGTTTTATGTGCGCACAGGCAAGCGCCTGCCCGAAGGCTCTTCGATGGTGAGCATCCGTTTCCGCCATCCGCCGCAACAGCTCTTCCGTGAAACGCCGATTGAGCAGCTGGAGCCGAACTGGTTGTTGCTGGGTATTCAGCCCTGTGAAAGCCTGCGCCTTGAGGTGCAAACCAAGCGTGAAGGCCTGGAGTTGCGCGCCACCACCACGCAGTTGGATGCCACATATTGCGAAAACGAAGCCACGCACCTGGGGGCGTATGAAGCCTTGTTGCTTGACGTGATGCACGGCGACCAGTCGCTGTTTTTACGCTACGACGAGGTGGAATGGGCATGGCGCGCGGTCGATCCTGTGCTCAAGCTGTGGGCGCAGGAGCGTGATTTTATTCACACCTATCCGGCGGGAAGCTGGGGGCCGGATGAAGCCAGCCGCCTGTTTGATAAAGAAGACCATGTCTGGCGTAATGCGTTGTGATGTTTTTATAGGATGCTGAATCCGGTGGGTTTACGCCAGCTTCGCGTCCACGCCCGGATTCGGTAGCGACAAATCAATCACTTGCGTGATTGATTTGCGTGCGGGACATCCATGTCCCGCTATAACAGGCTGCTGAAATGAGTATTTCAGCAGCCTGTTATAGGATCTACGCATAACCCGAGTGTTTTCCTGTCCCTTCGCTGCGCTCTCCCCTTGGCGGGGACGGGTTGGGGGAAGAGGGGCGCACGCGTTGCCCCCTTCTCCTCAAGGGAGAAGAGTCCGCCTGTTGAAAACGCCCTCTGTGGACTCTGAGACCTCTGTGGCTAATCTTGTTGTATTCGAAATATTTAATCTCCTGAACCATCGCATCGAGGAACCCATTTATGCCGATTGCTCCGACCCAACTGCCTGCGTGGAAAGCCTTACGTGCGCACTACAACGAGTTTTCCGCTGTACACATGCGCGACTTGTTCGAAGCTGACCCCAAGCGCTTTGAAAACTTCAGCCTGCGTGCCGGCGAGTTGTTTCTGGATTATTCCAAGCAACGCGTGAACGCCCACACCATGCAGCTTTTGTTGCAGCTGGCGCGCGAAGCCGATTTGGAAGCATGGCGCGATAAAATGTTCAGCGGCGAGAAAATCAACTTCACCGAAGAGCGCGCGGTACTGCATATTGCCCTGCGCAATCGCAGCAATAGCCCGATCTTTGTGGATGGCGAAGATGTCATGCCGCACGTCAATGCCGTCCTCGCGCGCATGAAAGCGTTTTCCAAAGCCGTGCGTCGCGGCGAATGGCTGGGGTTTAGCGGCAAGCCGATCACCGATGTCGTGAATATCGGCGTAGGGGGCTCGGATCTTGGACCCAAAATGGTGTGCGAAGCCCTGGCCTCCTATGCCCGTGCGGATTTGCGCGCCCACTTCGTATCTAACGTCGCCCCTTCGGACATCAGCAGCACCCTCAAGACGCTTGACCCGGAAACCACGCTGTTCATCGTCGCCTCTAAAACATTCACCACCCAGGAAACCATGGCCAATGCCCATGCAGCGCGCGACTGGTTCATGCAGGCCGCGGGCATTGATGCGCATGTCGCCAAGCACTTTGTCGCGGTTTCCACCAATCTTGAACGCGTCAGCGCCTTCGGCATCGCGCCCGAAAACATGTTTGAATTCTGGGACTGGGTCGGTGGGCGCTACTCGCTGTGGTCATCCATCGGCCTGTCGATTGCCGTGCATGTCGGTTTTGAACACTTTGAAAAAATGCTCGAAGGCGCCTACGCCATGGATCGACATTTCCACGAAGCGCCGCTGGAACGCAATATGCCGGTCATTATGGCCTTGCTTGGCGTGTGGTATGGCAATTTCTTTGGCGCCGAATCGCACGCGGTCTTGCCGTATGGCACACGTTTGCGCTCCTTGCCTTCCTATTTGCAACAAGCGGATATGGAAAGCAACGGAAAATCGGTTGATCGCGACGGCGAAACGGTGAATTACAGCACCGGCGCGATTTTGTGGGGCGGTAATGGCACCAACGGGCAACATGCCTTCTACCAGCTCATCCATCAAGGCACGCGCTTGATTCCCTGCGACTTTATTGCCGCCGCCAACACGCATAACCCGCTGGGGAAACAGCACGCCATGTTGCTGGCCAACCTGTTTGCACAAAGCCGCGCCTTGATGTGGGGACGCACACGCGAGGAGGTGGAAGCCGAAATGCGTGCCCAGGGACTGGACGAAGCCAGGATTGCCGAGCTTGCGCCGCATCGCGTGTTTGAGGGCAATAAACCCAGCAGCACCATCGTCATGCGCGACCATACGCCCTATACCTTGGGCATGTTGCTGGCGCTCTACGAGCACAAGATTTTTGTACAGGGCATTATCTGGCGCATTAATTCCTTCGACCAGTGGGGTGTCGAATTGGGCAAGCAAATGGCCAGCGACATCCTGCCGCGCCTGAGCGAAAGCGAAGCCGTGACCCAGTACGATGCTTCGACCAACGGCTTGATTCAACTGGTGAAAAGCCTGATGCACGCTTGAGGCGGATGTCTCGTGACTATCCGGGCGTGTTTTGAGAGCCGTTTACTGTGCTGGTAGCCAGTCGTAAAACTCGCCCGTGCAAAGGGTGTATGTCCTTGGCATTATCCCGGCTGTGTTGCACGGCGCGTTGTGCGAGTTCCAGCAGTTCTTCGGCGGTGACATCAACTACGCCATGCGTCTCCTCCATGGCTTGCAAGATCGAATCTTGCGTAAGATCCGGCGTTGCATGCTTGGGTGCGAGTGCGTGGAAAAGTCGAATTGGATAGCGTCGCCATGCGAAGGGCGCATTGACCAAGAGGGCAGTTACGAAAAGAAGCAACGCATTTAGCAAAACGGGTGCAAGGACATACTGATATCCGAGAGTGGTAATACCTGTCCCGCCAATCACGGCGACCAACGCGGTTCCGCCACCGGGTGGATGAGTGCAGCGGCCTAGGCGCATGGCGATGATTGCCAAACCGACGGCACAGGCTCCTGCCAGCGCAGGGTCTGTAATCCACTGGGCGCAGGTCACGCCAATCAAGGCAGACACGCCATGTCCGGCAAACAGTGGCCAAGGTTGGGCAAACGCGGCATGTGGTACGCCAAAAAGCAGAACTGCCGATGCGCCCATGGAGGCCAAGATCCATACCGCCCCCGATTCGCCCACGAATGAGTGACTGGCGTGGTAAACAAGAAATATGCCGAGCACACCGCCGAACAGTGAAGTCAGATATTCGGTAACAACAATGCGCTGATTGGCAGCATGGTCACTATCTCGAGTATTGATTGGACGTGAGATCGGAAGAGCGTCGTGTAGGGAAAGAGTGTAGATCTCGGTGGT
>CALKWL010000114.1 GCA_938004235.1 uncultured Gammaproteobacteria bacterium | reverse complement strand
CAGCGGCTCGAACACGATCTGCCCGGCCATGGTGGCAGTCGTCGAGCTGGCGATGCCCGCCGCCAGCAGGGCGAGGGCGAAGGTCAGCGCCGCCGCACCGCCAAACAGTGGGCCGAGGGTGTGATAGGCCTGGTCGATGTCGGTAATCATCAGACCCTTGGCATGGAAGGCTGCCGCAGCGGTAATCAGAATGGCCGAGTTGACCATCCAGGCCACCACCAGCGCGCCGATAGTGTCCCATTTCAATATGCGGTAGGTGCGTTTCTTGTCGTGATCGACATCCTGGATGCGCGTGAGTACCTGCGAGGTGTGCAGGTAGATATTGTGCGGCATCACCGTCGCGCCAATGATCCCCAGCGCGATAAACAGCGCGGTGGTGTCGGTAATGGTCAGATTGGGCATAAAGGCATTGCTGGCGATGGCCACAATGTCGGGCTGGATGATGAACATCTGAATCACGTAGCCGAAGCTGATCGTGGCGACGAAGGCGATGATGACCATCTCCACCCAGCGGAAGCCGAAGCGCTCCAGCCACAAGATCAGCAGCACATCGAACACGGTCAGAATGATGGCGACGGGCAAAGGGATGCTGAACAACAGATTGAGTGCAATGGCCACGCCGAGAAATTCGGCCAGGTCAGTGGCCATCATGGCCAGCGCCGCCGTGCCGAGCAGCCCTTTGGCGCGCCAGCCGCTCCAGCGTTCGGCGACCAGTTGTGCAAGGTCTTTTTCGGTGGCGACACCCAGACGCGCGGCCAGAAGCTGCATCAGAATGGCGATGCTGCTCGCCATGGTGACCACCCAGAGCAGGGCGTAGCCATAACGGCTGCCCGCTTCGAGCGAGGTCGCCCAGTTGCCGGGATCCATGTACCCCACCGACACCAGAAAGGCCGGGCCGAGAAAAAACCAGAAGGGACGACGCAGGCGGCGCGAGGTGTCCGCTGTGGATTCAGAGAGGCTTGCAGTGCTCATTTTTAGGTTGTCCTAAATTATTCTTTAGTACAATCTATCTAAGCCTTGTCATGCGGTCAAATGCAAAATAGTGATAGCTTCAATACACTGCGGCTATAAGGTTCGGAGCGGGTATGAGCACACGCGCATTACAGGATTATCTGAAAGCCATTTACAAACTGGCGGATGACTCAGTCGAAGCGGTATCCACCTCTGCGTTGGCGGAGCGTTTGGGCGTCGCCGCGCCCTCGGTGACGGGTATGGTGAAACGGCTGGCGGCTGAAGGCCTGATCGAGCATGTGCCTTACCAGGGCGTGACGCTGACCGTTGAGGGGCGGCGCGTGGCGGTGGAAACCATCCGCAAGCACCGGATTGTGGAGCAGTTTCTGGTGCAGGTGCTGGGCTTGACTTGGGATGAGGTCGACGCCGAAGCCGAGGTTCTGGAGCACTGCGTGTCCGCCCGCGTGGTCAATCGTATGTGGGAGGTTCTGGGGCGGCCTGCCAGCGACCCGCATGGCTCGCCGATCCCGCCGCCGGACGAGGATTTGTACGACGCCCGCCGTTTGTGCGCGCTGTCGGAGGCGCCGCTGCATGTCAGTCTGCATCTGGCGCGTCTGTCCGAGCGCTTGCCTGAAGAGCTGCGCTACCTGGCTGAGCGCGGTCTGGTGCCTGGGGCGAGCGTGCGCATCGAAGAGCGCGTGCCTTCCAGCGGCGCCCTGATGGTACGGGTGGGCGAGCGCTCGCATGTGCTGGACGCATCCCTGGCGCAGGCTCTGATGGTGGATGCGCGCGCGGCGGAGGAGGGCGCGACATGCACCTGATGGGAGATGCCTTGGGCGATTTTGACGATGCCATCGTGAATTGCGTGGCCTGGCTGCCAAATGGTGAGCGCATGGAATGCGTCGCGGAACAGATTCCTGAAATCCTCGCGCAACCCAGCGGCTTTTTGTGGCTGGAATTGCGCCAGCCCAGCCCTCTGGTGCTTGAGCATGTGCAAGCCCTGTTCGGCGTTCATGAACTGGCGATTGAGGATGTGCACCTTGCCGAACAGCGCCCCAAACTTGAGGCCTACGAGCCGGTGCAGGGCGAAACCGAGCGTGAAAGCTTTTTCATGGTGCTAACCCCGGTGGTTACCCGCAGTGCCACGCAGGATTTCGCCCTGGGCGAACTGCATGTGTTTCTGGATACGAGGGTGGTTTTGCTGCTGCATCTCGGGCGTTACGCGCGCGATTTTGATGCCTTGGGGCGCTTTGAACGCGCGCCGCTGCGCCTTGGGCGCGGTATGTGCAACGCGCTCCATGCGGTGCTGGACGAGGTCGTCGATGACTATGTTCCTTGGCATGGTGCGTTTGAAGAGCGCCTGGATGCCCTGGAGCGACAAGTCATCTCCAACAATGTGCGCGAACAGGGCGTTTTGACTGATTTGTATGCGCTCAAACGCGCGATTTTACGCCTGCGTCATGCGGTCATTCCCGTCGAAGAAATGACGCTTTCGATTATTACCGGGGCGCACCGGCAAAACATACCCAAGGCGATGCGCCCCTATTTTCGTGATGTGCACGATCATGTTGTTCAGCTGTTGGCCGGACTGGAGTTTCTGCGCGAATCCCAGATGGGCGTACTGAACCTGCATATTGCCCTGGGCGCCAACCGGCAGGGCATCGTGGTGCGCAAACTGGCGGGTTGGGGCGCGATTCTTGCCGTGCCGACCATGGTGTTCAGCATGTACGGCATGAACTTTGAGAACATGCCGGAGCTGGACTGGCGCTGGGGCTACCCGGTGGTCATGCTGGTGACGCTGTTGGGCAGCACGCTTCTGCATCGCTGGTTGCGACGCAGCGGGTGGTTGTGATTTTTTATGACTCATAACGCGGAATTATTTGCCTCGATCACCACTCGGGCATCCTTTGCGTTGATCTGAACCGTCATCTCACAAGCCCTTTGAACAACGTCCTCCCAGGAACAATCGGGACAGGCATAGAACGTGCGGGTCATGGTGTAAGTAGGTTCATTCTGAGGCTTCCAGAAAGGCTGCCCATGCAGGCGGAATGCAGTCCCGGATCATGCTGAGATTGTGTTCGTTCCAGTGGTCTTCGGCTCCGAAGCGGCGCTGAGCTTCCAGCTCGCCTTCGTGCAACAGCAGGTGTGTGTCGGTGTCGTGCATATTCATGTTCTCGCAATCTCGCTTACAACCCCAGGTCGGAAAGTCCCGGATGCTCGTCTGGGCGCCGACCCAGCGGCCAGAAGAACTTGCGCTCGGCTTCCGCAATGGGCAGGTCGTTGATGCTCGCGTAGCGGCGCATCATGAAGCCCTGTTCGTTGAACTCCCAGTTCTCGTTGCCGTAGGAGCGATAGATCGGAAGAGCACACGTCTGAACTCCAGTCACGTCAGTCAATATCGT
>CALKWL010000113.1 GCA_938004235.1 uncultured Gammaproteobacteria bacterium | reverse complement strand
CAGCCGACCGTCAAAACGCTGCGCATTTTGCCGTCGGCTGAGCTAATTCGTTAGGCCCCAAGGAACAACATGCTCTTCGATGAAGCCTTTGAACTCCTGAAGCAAATCTCCACGTCGAAGATCGGCGTTACCCCAAGCAACGGCTACCTCAAGGTTGCTTCGTTGAACGTCAATGACGGCCCGAGGAACGATGCCCTGCTATCCATCTTGGAAAGCGCTCGTCGCACCCTCTCACTAGACTATGGCGGCGTGGAGTTCCTGTTCTACGACCCGAGCCCCACCGAGAAGATGGTTGCTCTGCGTGGCCCCACTGCTGAGAGCGTTCACTATTTCAATTTTCAAGAACTAGCTGTGCGTATCGGCGAGCTGGTCAATGAGGTGCTTGGCGACTGGCAGCCATACGACCTCGCGCACGGCGATGTCTTGTATCGTTTGGACAGCAAGGTGATTGAGATCGCAAAGGCAGACCTAGAGCCTCTACGCGGCACAGTTTTGGTAAAGGGCTTCACGTTCGGAGGCCCAATCGGAGCTGAGAACCGCGCTAGCACCATTGGCGAGTTCATTGTGGACGTACTACGCAACATGGGTGCACCGGAATCAACATCTGTGGTGCGTTGGAGCGAGAGCGCGTCAGTTGTCGTCATTTCACCTGCCGCCCGCGAGTTTCTTCGCGGCATTGCCTCTAAAGCTCCACCGCAAAGCCCGCAGCCAAAGAGTTGGTGGCAGCGGGTCCGTGGGGCCTAATACACGTTGGGCATAACGCGAACATCCGATGAAAACCCGATCGAACCATCACGCATCTTTGGCCTGTCCCGTCGCTGGCGGCGGCGCGCGCTGGTCGGCCGGTGGCACTTCGAGGCGCGGGGGCCTCGGCCAGTGCAAAAGCTCGACGGCTGGCGGCTTCGGCAACTGCGGGCGGGTGTTCTTTGTGCCGAGCGGGCGTGTTCAAACTGCCACGGTTTTGGGGCGTGCCAGCTTGCCTCGGCGTGCGCGTGGCGACGTCGGCCAGGGTGCCAGCGTGTTGCGCCGGCCGTTTTCTGCCGCGTCCTTGCCCAACAAATCATTCCAGCGGACCGTCAAAAAGCTGCGTTTTTTGTCGTCCGCTGAATTCAAACGTTAGGCCGCATCAAATGCGCATCCTTCGACTACTCCTCGCAGTATTGGCCGTCGCCCAGGCATCAGCCTCGATGGCGGCTTCGGAATCGCTTTGCTCCGCAGATGAGGAAGTCATCTTCTCCTGCACGACAAAGCGCAAGGCGTATGAGATTTGCGCGTCCAAAAACATCACGGCCAGGTCAGGCTATATGCAGTACAGGGCTGGCGCAAAGGGCAAAGCCGATTTTATCTATCCCAAGGAACGGGTAGCTCCCGCCGGGAAGTTCCAATTCAACCTTCTTCCAAGAGGCGCGCAACTCTCGTTTCATAACGGTGAATTCACGTACGAGATTGTCGAGCCCCTCATTGGAACGCCTCAGATTTTGGTCTCACGTGAGAACGGAAGCCCAGTTTTAGCGGCGGAGTGTCAGAACCACAGCGACTCTTTGACGCTCACCTCCACACAGAACCGTTTCAAGAGTCTTGGCATCTATGAGTAATCGTCTATGCGGCCTAACCTCTCATTCCACCGGACCTGCGCGAAAAGCCGCGCAGGCCGGTGAATTCAAACGTTAGGTGCAAATGGCTGCGTACATATATATCGCTGAAGCAGGGAATTTAGAGGTTGCTCTATCTGGGCATGCAACGTTATTGCTTGAGAGCACGCCAGAGTATTGGTTTCTGTACAGGTACTTTGAAGCGGCAAATCTAGATCATCAACATGAATTAATTGACCTCTACGGTGGGAGCCCCATTGATGGATACCAAATCGTTAGGCTTAAGGCAGAGTTAGAAAATGCAAAAATTGATGCTGAGGCAAGGCCTCAAGCATGGAAAGTGTTGACCGGGTGGGATGGCGAGAAACCATCATTGAATACTGAAATTTGGGAAGAAGCGGATAAAGGGAAAGTTATTTCCATAATAGAGTCGTTAAATAACATGATCGATGAATGCAACAAGAACGGCCTGGTGTTGGTATGCAGTGGAGATTAGCACCTAACCATGCGGTCAAGTTCGCCCTTCGGGCTGGGACTGCGCTAACGCGCAGCCCCTTACCTTCACGTTAGCCCGCATGAATTTCCTACGCCCACGTCTCGCCAAGCTTCTCGGCATCTCCACAATTGCGGCGCTGGGCGTTTTCCTTCTGTTTCGCTTCGCCGTGCACCGCCACATGTACATCGCGCCAAACGAACCACATGGAATTTCGGACGTAATTGAGTTACTCCTTGGGTTGGGGCTTATGTGCGTGCTTGGCACGCCCCTCGTTGCCGCACTTGCACTCGCGGTTCGTGGGCCGCGGGAAAACCGGGTGGCTGCAGGCTGGTTGGTGGGAGTTTGTTTGCTTGTGGCAGTACTCGTTGATCCGCTTCATTCCCTGGCTGCAAAATGGGCGCCATGAGCGAAGAGCGGGCTAACAAATCCGTCGAGAGGGACGGCCCAAAGCTGCGCTTTGGGTTCCCTCCGCCTGCGGCTCCGGCCGCCCCTCACGTCAAACGTTGGGCCTGACGCATGGAGATCACCACCGTTGGCGAGTTGCTGCACTGGTCATACGCGAACCTTGCGATGGCGCATTCGGCTATTACCGTGAAAGCCGAAAAGTACGGGCGCATACAGTTCATGATTCGTTCTCGTCTTTTCAAGGGGCTGAACAAACAGACCATGAGCATTGGTTCTCTCGCAGACGATGAACGCTTGAAGATGGTGCTGCCCCAGGCTTGCTGCTACTGCGGGAGCCGAGCCTACTTGTCCGTTGACCACCTCATTCAGAGGTGGCCCCGTCAGTTAGGACAGCGTTGTCCGTTTTCTAAGTGAACGCTCT
>CALKWL010000112.1 GCA_938004235.1 uncultured Gammaproteobacteria bacterium | reverse complement strand
CGCCTTTGTGCACAGCAAATCCATCGTCAATCAGCGCGAAGTTGGCGTGGACACCCATTCTTATGCCAGTGCGCTCAAAGAGGCCATGCGCGAAGCGCCGGATGTCATCATGATCGGCGAGGTGCGCGACAAGGAAACCATGAACCATGCCATCGCCTTTGCCGACACGGGGCATTTGTGTGTGACCACGCTCCACTCGACCAACAGCCATCAGGCGCTGGATCGCATCCTGCGTTTTTTCCCGCCCGAAGCGCGGGATCAATTGTTGATGGATTTATCCCTGACCCTGATTGCGATTGTGTCGCAACGCCTGGTCATGGGCGTGGATGGGCGGCGCTTGCCAGCGAACGAGGTCCTGCTCAATTCGGGCTATGTCAGCGATCTGATCCGTCGCGGCCGCGTGGATGAAATTCCGGCCATCATGGCCAAGGGCGGTGTGGCTGGGATGCAGACCTTCGACCAGGCGCTGTTTGACCTGTTCCAGCAGGGCTTGATTAGCCGGGAAGAAGCCCTGCGCCAGTGCGACTCACGTCGCGATATGGAATGGCGCATGAACTTTGGCGGCGACCTGATTCTGCCGGGCACGCGCGCAGAGCAGGAGACGCCCCAGGACACGCCGCTGGCGGATTTGCCCTCGCTTTAACCCGGATTGCTCATTAGGACGCGAGATGATGGTAAGACGATTTTTGAGCCGATTTTTGGACGGGCGACGCGTCCATAGCGGGCTCGATGGGCGAGGAGCACGGACGAGAAGCGGCCAAAAATCTCCTCGCGCAGGCCGTCAGGCTGCCTAATGGAAAATCCGGACTTCAACCGACGCATGACCCACTCCCGCCTGCAACAGCTGTGCCGCGAAATCGCGGCGCATGACCATGTCTACTATGTGCTGGATGCGCCGACGATCCCGGACGCCGAGTACGACCGTCTGCTGCGCGAGCTGCGCGAGATCGAGTCCGCACACCCGGACTGGATCACGTCGGATTCGCCCAGCCAGCGGGTTGGAGGGCAGGCGTTGGCGGGTTTTGACAGCGTGCGTCACGGCGTACCCATGCTCTCGCTCGACAACGCCATGAGCGAGGGCGAGCTGGCGGATTTCGACCGCCGCGTGTGCGAGCGGTTAGGGCAGGGGGCGGTTGAATACAACGCTGAACCCAAAATTGATGGCCTGGCTATCAGCCTGCGCTACGAAGACGGTCTATTGGTGCGCGCAGCGACCCGAGGCGACGGTGAGCGCGGCGAGGACGTGACCGCCAATGTGCGCACGGTGCGTGCTATCCCGTTGCGTCTGATGGGCGAGGGCTGGCCACCTGTGCTGGAGGTGCGCGGCGAGGTTTACATGCCGCGCAAGGGCTTCGCTGCCCTCAATGCGCGTCTGGAGCACGCGGGGGAGAAGCTTTTCGCCAATCCGAGAAACGCTGCGGCGGGCAGTCTGCGCCAACTGGATTCGCGCATCACCGCCACCCGTCCGCTGAGTTTCTTCGCCTACGGTTGGGGCGAGGTGGATGGTCTTGACCTGCCCGAGCGGCACAGCGAGATGCTGGCGGAACTGCGCGACTGGGGTTTGCCGGTCAATCCGCTGAATGCCGTGGTGCAGGGCGCGGCAGGCGCGCACGACTACGCCGCGAAGATTCTTGCCCTGCGCGATGCGCTGGATTACGACATCGACGGCGCGGTGTTCAAGGTGGATCGCTTGGTTGACCAACAGGCGCTGGGTTTTGTCTCGCGCGCCCCGCGCTGGGCGATTGCGTTCAAATTCCCGCCCGAGGAGGAGGTCACCGAATTGCTGGGCGTGGACTGGCAGGTCGGGCGCACAGGGGCGCTTACGCCGGTCGCTCGCCTCAAACCGGTGCACGTCGGCGGGGTGATGGTCAGCAACGCCACCCTGCACAACATGGACATGATTCGCCAGAAGGATGTGCGCATTGGCGATACGGTGATCGTGCGCCGCGCCGGGGATGTGATTCCCGAGATTGTCGGCAGCGTGGCCGCGCGGCGTCCGGCGGACGCGCGCATGATTGTCCCGCCGCCGACCTGTCCAGTGTGCGGCTCGCATGTCGAGCAGGTGGAGGGCGAGGCCGTGGTGCGCTGCACCGGCGGGCTGTATTGCGCCGCGCAGCGCCGCGAAGCCATCCGGCATTTCGCCTCGCGCCGCGCCATGGACATCGACGGGCTGGGCGAGAAAATCATTGCCCAGCTTGACGAGGCTGGCCTGGTCAAGCGTCTGGATGACCTCTACCGACTGCGGCTGGAGGATGTAGCTCGGCTTGCGCGCATGGCGGAAAAATCCGCGCAAAACCTGCTCGACGCGCTGGAAAAGTCCAAATCCACCACCTTCGCCCGCTTTTTGTTCGCGCTGGGCATCCCCGAGGTGGGCGAAACCACGGCGCAGGGGCTCGCCCGGCACTTCGGCTCGCTGGATGCCTTGCGCGAGGCCGCCGAGGCTGACCTTTCGACGGCGCAGGCTGAGCGTAAAAAAGATCGTTTTCCCTTGTTGCAGGCGGTGCCCGATGTCGGGCTCACAATTGCCGCGCACATTGCCGGATTCTTTGCCGAAGCCCATAACACGGATGTGATTGACGGGCTGCTCGCGGCGGGCATCCACTGGGATGCGCCCGCGCCGCCCGCGAGCGACCAGCCCCTGGCGGGCCGCTCCTACGTCATTACAGGGACGCTGGATGGGATGACGCGCGAAGAGGCCAGGGTCGCGCTGGAGGCCTTGGGCGCCAAGGTCAGCGACAGCGTGTCGAAGAAAACCACCGCCGTGATTGCGGGCGAAGCGGCAGGCAGCAAACTGACCAAGGCTCAGGCCTTGGGGCTGCCGGTGTTGAATACCGAGGGTTTGCAGGATTTGTTGCACACGGCTTGATAGAAAGCCGCAGCACCGAGAATGATGGTCGGAGTGATAGGATTCGAACCTACGACCCCTACGTCCCGAACGTAGTGCTCTACCAGACTGAGCCACACTCCGACATTTGAACGATCACATAAGGCCGAGGCTTAGTGATCCCTCGCCGCAGCGAAGCGTGCAATATGCTCAAGCGCTTCGCGGTACGGTGAGGCGGGAAGGATGGCGAGGGCGCTAATTGCGCGGTCGGCCTCGTTCATCGCAAGGCGCGCAGTATAGGCGAGCGACCCCGCGTTGGCAATCACTTCAAGCACCTGAGCCAATTGCGTGCTGCCGCCGTTTTCAATGGCGTGGCGAATGATGTACGCCTGTTCGGACGCTGCATGGCGCATGGCGTGGATGAGCGGAAGAGTGGGTTTGCCTTCGGCGAGGTCGTCGCCGATGTTTTTGCCGAGCAGGCTCGGGTCGGCTTCATAGTCCAGCACATCGTCCATGAGCTGGAAAGCGTTGCCAAGGTGCATTCCGTAGGCGGCGAGCGCTTCTTCCACGGCAGGTGCAGCGACGGCGAGCACGCCCCCCAGGCGGCCTGCGGCGGAAAAGAGCTGTGCAGTCTTGCAGCGGATGACCTCCATGTAGCGCGCTTCAGTGGTGTCAGGGTCATTGCAGTTGAGCAGCTGCATGACCTCGCCTTCGGCAATGGTGTTGGTGGTGTCGGCCAGGATGTGCATCACGCGCAGGTTGCCAAGGCTGCTCATCATCTGAAAGGCGCGCGAATACAGGAAATCGCCGACCAGGACGCTAGCGGCATTGCCAAACAGGGCATTGGCGGTTTGCTGCCCGCGGCGCATGTCGGATTCGTCCACGACATCGTCATGCAGAAGGGTTGCGGTGTGAATGAATTCAATGATGGCCGCCAGGGTGTGGTGCTGCTCGCCGTCGTAGCCTGCCGCGCGGGCGGCGAGCAGGTGCAGCATTGGGCGCAGGCGCTTGCCGCCGCCGTGAATGATGTAGCCCGAAAGCTGGCGAACGAGAACGACCTCGGAGTGCAGGCTGCGTTCAATCAATTGATTGACGAGGTTCATATCGTGCGCGGCGACTTGGCGCACTTGTTCAAAGTTCATGGGCTGGGCGCATCTGGGGTGATTTTGCAAATAGGTTCGATGCTATGGAAAGAGGGGATAGGGTGTCAAGCGAGCGGCGAGAAGACGCCGAATTTGAGGCTTGGTTATATTTTGGTTGACTCTCCTGGTGTGTCTGCATACAATCCGCGCCCTTTAATACGTTTGAATTTTTTGGAGCACACCATCATGTATGCAGTGATCGTGACAGGCGGTAAGCAATACCGCGTTGAGCAAGGTGAATACCTGCGCGTCGAGAGCCTTGCCGTCGATGTGGGCTCGACCTTTGATATCGATCAGGTGCTGATGGTGGCTGATGGTACCGAATTCAAGGTTGGCTCGCCGTTGGTTAAGGGCGCGAAAGTGTCTGCCGAGGTTTTGAGCCACGGTCGTCACAAGAAAGTCGAAATTCTGAAGTTCCGTCGTCGCAAGCACCATATGAAGCACATGGGACACCGTCAGAACTACACTGAAATCAAGATTACGAGCATCTCTGCTTAATCCAATAGAGGCTACGAGACATGGCACACAAGAAAGCGGCGGGTAGTTCCCGCAACGGTCGCGATTCAGAATCCAAGCGCCTTGGCGTCAAGCTTTACGGCGGCCAGGCAGCAACCGCAGGCAACATCATCGTGCGTCAGCGCGGCACCCAGTTCCACCCGGGGCGTAACGTAGGTTGCGGCAAGGACTACACCCTTTTCGCGCTGGTGGACGGCACGATCCAGTTTGAAGTCAAGGGGCCGAAAAGCCGTCGTTATGTGAGTGTCGTTCAGGCCTGATAAGGCTTGCTTACACTGTGCGAAGTCCAGCCCCGCTTTGTCGGGGCTTTGTTTGTTTTGGTCGGGGTGAAAAATGAAATTCGTTGACGAAGCGCATATTTACGTCAAGGCCGGTGACGGCGGCAATGGCGTGGCCAGTTTTCGCCGCGAAAAATTCATCCCCATGGGTGGGCCGGATGGTGGTGATGGCGGCGATGGCGGCAGCGTGTACGTGGTCGGGCATCCTGATCTGAACACCTTGGCGGATTTCCGCTTCCAGCGCCGCTTTGACGCGCAGCGCGGCAAGAATGGCGCTGGGCGCAATATGACCGGCGCCAAAGGGGATGATCTGGAGATTCCCGTGCCGGTTGGCACCATGATTTATGATGCGAATACCGAGGAGCTGATTGGCGATGTGGTGGAAGCCGGACAGCGCGTACTGGTGGCGCGCGGCGGCTTTCATGGCCTGGGCAACACCCGTTTTAAGAGCTCGACCAACCGCGCCCCGCGTCAGTGCACCCATGGTTCGGAAGGCGACGAGCGCGAGCTGCATCTGGAGCTGAAGGTGCTGGCGGATGTTGGCTTGCTCGGCTTGCCGAATGCGGGCAAGTCCACGCTGATCCGCGCCATTTCCAATGCGCGCCCCAAGGTGGCGGACTACCCGTTTACCACGCTACACCCGAACCTTGGCGTGGTTGGTGTTGACGGCTTGCGCAGCTTTGTCGTGGCCGATATTCCGGGGCTTATTGAGGGGGCCGCTGAAGGTGCCGGACTTGGCATCCAGTTCCTCAAGCATCTTTCGCGCACCGGCCTGCTCTTGCATGTGCTGGATGTTGCCCCCCCCAATCCCGAAGAAGACCCGGTGCATCACGCTCAGGTCATCATTGCCGAGGTGGAAAAATTCAGCGAAGAGCTGCTGGATCGCCCGCGCTGGCTGGTGCTCAACAAGCTGGATCTGTTACCCGAAGACGAGCGCGAGGCGCGTTGCCAAGCGATTATCGACGGTCTGGCGTGGGAGGGACCGGTATTTCGCATCAGTGCCATTTCCGGCGACGGCACGCGTGAGCTGACGTTCCGCATCATGGATTTTCTGGAGGCCAGTCGTGAAGCCGCTCGGCGCACTGAGGGACAACAGGCGTCTGCCGCTGCATCTGGCATCCACGATGTGTGAGATTTAGCATGTCAAACGACACCCGCATCCGTTTGAGTCACACCCAACGCTGGGTGGTGAAAATTGGCAGTGCCATGGTCACACGCGGTGGCCAGGGTGTTGATCTGGAGGCGATTGATCGCTGGGCTGCACAAGTGCAGCAATTGCGGGCATCTGGCAAGGAGGTGGTCATCGTAACCTCCGGCGCGGTCGCCGAAGGCATGTTGCGCCTGGGCTGGACGACGCGCCCGAGCGCCTTGCACGAATTGCAGGCGGCGGCCGCCGTCGGGCAAATGGGCTTGGCGCAGGCGTATGAGAGCGTATTCCAGCGCCACGCCATGCGCACCGCGCAGATTTTGCTCACCCATGATGATCTGTCACACCGGGTGCGTTACCTGAATGCGCGCAGCACCCTGCGCACCCTGCTGGCGCATGACGTCATTCCCGTGGTCAACGAAAACGACACCGTGGCCACGGAGGAAATCCGTTTCGGCGACAACGACACCCTTGCCGCGTTGGTCGCCAACCTGGTCGAAGCCGATGTGCTGGTGATTCTGACCGACCAGCGGGGGCTCTACACCGCCGACCCGCGCAAGCATCCCGAGGCGCGCCTGCTGTCCGAAGTGCGCGCCAGCGATCCCGCCTTGGCGGGCATGGCGTCCTCCGAAGGCGGGGCGCTCGGACGCGGCGGCATGGCCACCAAGGTACGCGCCGCTCAACGTGCCGCGCGCTCCGGCGCAGCGACCCTGATTGCGGCGGGCAGCGAGCCGGATGTTCTGACCCGACTGGCGAGCGGCGAGGAGGTCGGCACGGTGTTCCTGCCGGATCAGGCGCCTTTGCTGGCGCGCAAGCAATGGCTGGCCAGCCAGTTGCACGTCGCCGGTCGTCTGCACATCGACGCCGGCGCCGCGCGCGTGCTGCGCGAACAGGGGCGCAGCCTGTTGCCGGTCGGCGTCAAGGCGGTGGACGGCGCCTTTCAGCGCGGCGATCTGGTCGCGGTGCTTGCCCCCGACGGCGCCGAAGTCGCGCGCGGCCTAGTCAATTACGGCGCGGAGGATGCCCGCAAGATTCAGGGGCAACCCAGCCACGCTTTGCCGGCGTTACTTGGGTACGAGGATGAGCCGGAGTTGATCCATCGGGATAATTTGGTGTTGATTTGAGTCATTGAGTGCCAGCCGCTGCATGACTGCATGTTGCAGCTGTTGTTTTTCTTCATGTCATTGTCGCTCGAATCTGTTGGTACACAGCTCGCGCCAAATGACCTGCCGCTATATTTCTGAACGCCTCGTCATTCATCAGACGCACAAATATTTCTTCATTACCGTCCATGCGCTCGATAAATAGGTTTTCGAGTTGCTTATTGAAGACCGGTTCAAAATTTTCCATGGAGTTGGCCATTACTGCTTGCTTTAACTTTTCGTTAGCGACGGCCGTTTCACGGACTTGATCGAAGAAGAGCTGATCGGCAGGGGTGAACTCCGTGCCAAAGCGCTCATTGAGTTTGCCAACCAAGGTTGAAAGCTGCACGTCTTCATCGGCCTGGCCTGTTCCCACGTCGGTAGGCCCATACAGCGCATCCGGCTCACCGACCTTCAGGTCGATAGCTCCCTCACTGATTTTTTGCAGCCGGTAGTACTTGAGCTCGACCTCATCGTCGACTTGCACCGTCCGCTTGTCCGTGGTGCGTGGCAGCTTGGTCAGCAGGAAACGGGCGTAGGTGTACAGCTTCTCGTGATCGGAGTCCTGGTAAGGGACGATCTGGGAAACAAAGCCGTACAGGTTGCGAAAGCTAACCAACTGGCCCTTGAACAGGTTCTGGTCTTCTTCCCCGAGTTTCTTGAATCGTTCAATCGCCAGATCAAGCAGGCCATTCAATTTCTTGTGCTCGCCGCCCGTGGGGTTCAGCCGGTTGCGGAACCAGATTTCGCACCATGCACTGACCTCGGCTTCGGTATAGATTTTCCAGTTGGCTAGTGTGTGCGCCAGCGTGTTGAGCTGTTGTGGATCGGTGTCGTCGCCCTTGTCTGTCGCTTCGTAGTAGGGCTTGAAGGCCGTGTAGATGTCCGCAGGCTCGTTGACAAAATCGAGTACGAACGTGTCGGTCTTGCCTCGTGTCGTTCGATTCAGGCGCGAGAGTGTCTGTACCGCCTGGATGCCAGACAAGCGCTTGAGATCGGAAGAGCACACGTCTGAACTCCAGTCACGTCAGTCAATATCGT
>CALKWL010000111.1 GCA_938004235.1 uncultured Gammaproteobacteria bacterium | reverse complement strand
TGAAGATTTTGGTCGGGGAAAGAGGATTCGAACCTCCGGCCCCTGCGTCCCGAACCCGTTTTGACGCCTTTTACCATACGGCAAACAAAATGGAAATCCTTTTAAAACACGGACTTATCATGCACCAAGGCGCAACAACGCGCAACTGCATGCAGCTTTTTTTGGAGCAATGGAGCAAAAATGGAGCAAAAAAATGCCATTCGCGTATTCCTAGCCCACTATATTTTTGGCTCTGCATCAACTTTCGTGTTCCGCCACAACTCACATGATTTGAGACCAGTTTCAGCCATTTCTATTTCGCACGCTATACATAGATTTGGGAACAACATGACACAAATGCCACCGCCCCCTCATCCGATCACTAAGCAGTTGGCTGCTTCAGTCCTTTCTGTTTCAGTTCGCACAATCGACACCTGGATCGCCGACGGAACGATCATCGCCCCGCACAAGATCGGCCGACGGATCTATTGGCACCCTGACGTCTTTTCGCGATGGCTGAGCGAGCGCCTCGGTGCTCCAAACGAGACTAGAACGCTCACAACACAAGCACCTCAGAGAAGGAAAGGTCCGGGGCGTCCTAGAAGCGCGCCACCTCCAAGCTGACGGACTATTGAATCAGTGGTATTCAGTAACGATGCACCGGGAAGCAAAAATAGCCGTTAGTGCCCACAAAATAAGGCAGCAAGTGTTCCAACTTGGAACAGCGGGCTACCAGCACTATGAATCAATGGGATGGGCTTCGTTTCGAGTGGTTGACCAGCGCTTCCACTATTGCACATCAATGCCTATTCGAGGGGGGCACCCTTCCTATTGAATCGCCCGGCCCCCGCAGACTCATCGCCCCAAGGCATCGATCAGTTCTTGAACTTTTCCGGGTTCGCCAAGGCCGAGGTCGGAATCACACCGGATGAGTTTGTCACCCCAGTCGGCTGGCCAAAGCTCAACTCCATCGTCAATGGCTATCCAGCCCGACAACGCGCGGTGCTCAACGTAGCGCCTAATCTGTTCGCCCCGCTCCATTCGCTTCCATCGAGCCATCGCTTTGAACGGGTCTCTTGTCGAGCCAACAACACGCTCGCGCAGTGGCTCCGGTAACGCTTTGCGGGCATACTCGTAGCCGAGCGCTGTAACCCAACTAGTCGAAAGAATAATCTCGAGATGCGGATGCGGAGCTAGCGCCTCTGCGAGCTGGGGCGCCCACTCAAAAAGCTTCCCTCCTTCGCGCTTGAGCACTACCCCACCCCCGGGCGCTCGATACACTGCATCGGGGTGAAGCACACCATCGTAATCAAGCAGCAAGAATGATATCGATGTCATTTAGAGACCTTCACACCTGATTTGTGCACGTACTCCATCTGACCCCTCTCCCTTTGACGACAATCTACAGCACATCAGGCATGCGGGCACGCGGCACGAATGTCGGAACACTCCGATCCTAGCGCCGACCTCCAAAAGCCCTGGCCGAGTCACAGTTCCAGCGACCCAGCAGTCGAGTGCAACCGGGGGAAGATCAAGATCAATTCGTCCGTTTCACACGTGCCACAAAACACTCGACGAGGTTTTTTTGCCCGCAGAGCTATGGGCTAACCTGGGGCGATTCAGCTATCTAGATAACGGCTACTTACGCGTAAGGGACTGAATTTCTAGATGACCCAACACATTTTTTCGCCAAAAATAAAATGGGTATGCGTCCCGCCATCACAACGTCTCGCTAGTCTCGTCATCTCGTAGATCTTACCGCTCCCTATCGTTTCGTTTCTAGGTTATTCACCTATCGGTTACGTCTTTATCAGGCAAGAGTTGCTGAGTTATGTCTTTTTCAGACAAACACGCCTCGAATCACGTCTTTTTCAGACATTTCGCTAGCGCTCCAGGCGTCAATCCGGGCGGTTTCAGACGACGTCCCCCCGGTTTGAGTAGCACTTGAGATTAGAGTCCAATCCGAAGCATGAAGGAGATTGGACATGAAGAAGCGGTTCAGCGAAGAGCAGATCATTGGCTTCCTGCGGGAGGCAGAGGCGGGACTTCCGATCAAGGAGTTGTGCCGTCGGCACGGTTTCTCCGAGGCCAGCTACTACCTCTGGCGCAGCAAGTTCGGCGGGATGAATGTCTCGGATGCGAAGCGGCTCAAGGATCTCGAATCGGAGAACGCCCGGCTCAAGAAGCTGCTCGCTGAGGCGATGCTGGAGAACGAGGCAACGCGCGAGGCGTTGCGAAAAAAGTGGTGAAGGCACCAGCGCGGCGTGAGTTGGTGCGTCAGCTCAAGGAACACGGTCTGAGCGAACGCCATGCCCTGCGGGTGGTGGGCATGAGTGCCAGCGCCCTTCGTTATCAAGGCGCACC
>CALKWL010000110.1 GCA_938004235.1 uncultured Gammaproteobacteria bacterium | reverse complement strand
GGCTTTGGGGAGTATCAGGAGCTATGACCACATCACCGCTTACCCTACCAGAAATGCCCGCCCGTGACCTGGCTACGGCACAGCAGAGACTCGCCGCGTTACAGAAAGAGGCACGGGAAGCACGCGCAAAGCTGCAACCGAGCGCCGCAGCCGTTGGCGCCGCGATCAAGAATGATCCGCACTATAAAAACCTGCGCCAGCAGGTGGCTCTAAGAAACGGCCACGACAGCCGTACTCTTGAAGACATTATCAACGGTATCGAGGCTCAGAACCGCAGTGATCCTAGAAACAAGCCTGTTATTAGCTATCCAACTGCCGACCAACTAGACGAAGAGGGGCGCATACGCAAGTGGCCGACCAATTACGCAGCAGTCGAAGATCGAGACACTCGCCGTACATGCGAACTTATTCTAGGAAAGGCGCGGCGCTGGTCGGATTCGCTCAAGTACGAGCGTCACGGGCTAGGGCTGATTCTCAGTGGGGGGCTGGGCTGCGGCAAGTCGCGCATTGCTGAAGCGGCCGCCTCTTCACTGACCAAGATGCACATATTTGAAGGTATACGGCCAGAAATTACGTATGACCCGTATTCTGGCACCACTAGCAAGAATTACAGCTTCACGCGCCGCGCCGTTTTTTTGATGGGGTACGAAGCCATAGCACTAGCGGCAGATGAAGAGTTTGCGCTTGGCCGTTTGGGAGTGCCGCGCATCCGCCTGGTGGTACTGGATGATGTGGGGCGTGAGGGCGAACGGCAATACGTGGCGGCTGCCTCACAAACGGCCGTTCGGCAAGAGCTTTACTTTCGTTTCATCAATGCGATCTATTCGTGGAACCGGCTAGAGCCTGACAAAAAGGTTTCCCTCATGCTCACCACAAACCTGCCCATCAAAGACAAGCTGTTTGGCGAATTTTTCAACGATGCCACGGCGGATCGGCTGCGCGAAATGTGCCCGAAAGGTCATAAGCAGCAGTTCCCGCAAATGGATAGTTTGCGACCTCTACTTGAGGCACAAGGGGGTGTGCTGTGACATGGCTACACACACCAGAAAACTTCGAGTTATCGAGTTATTTGCAGGGGCTGGAGGCGGATCGCTTGCCGCCAAATGGATTAAGGGGTGGAGAACAATATGCTATGTCGAATGGGCAAAATATCCCGCCAGCGTCATCGCCGCCAGAATCGCCGATGGATGGCTCACAGATGCCCCCATTTGGGATAACGTGCGAACCTTTGACGGCCGACCCTGGGCCGGATATGCCGATGTGGTCAGCGCGGGATTCCCTTGTCAACCATTTAGCGTCGCTGGGAAGCGAAGTGCCGGAAACGACTTGCGAAACGGCTGGCCTGACACCATTCGCATTGTTGGGGAAGCACAACCCCGATATGTCTGGCTTGAAAACGTCCCCGGCTTACTTTCCGCAAATTCCACCTACTGCGAATGCGGGGCGAATTCGTGGGAAAAATGGCGAGGATTCTGGCGCGTACCAGAATACGCCAACACCTATTGCAGCCGCTGCAAACGGCCGTTGGATAAAACCAACGAGAACACTTTTTGGTACTACGGAACCGTACTCAGAGACTTGGCCGCGCTGGGGTATGATGCGCGGTGGGGTGTGCTATCGGCTTCCCGATGCGGCGCTCCCCACAAACGCGAACGGGTCTGGATCGCCGCTACTCTATCCAACGCCCACGGCAAACAAACAGACCTCTAACACCGCCTCCCCCGACGACTTGGTGGATAGCCGGGGAAACCCGTGGAGACCGGGGAAGAAAACTTATGATCGGCGCACGGGGCGCATGGTAACGACCACTTTGCATGATTTTGTTAGGCACGTTGAAATGTTTCCCACCCCCAACACGCTGGATGGACTTCCGCCAAAGTCAGAAGAAGCCCTTCTCCGCGAGGCTACAGTATCGCGTGTTGGCAGAAAGAAGCCAGCAAACTTGCGTGATGTGGTAGCAAGCGGGCATTTATGGCCGACCCTAACCGTCCCCAATGGTGGTATGCGTGCGGACATGAGCAAAGTTCGGCAGTCAGGCGGCACTTTCTACCGACAAGACGGCTCCAAGATGCAGCGTGACTTGGAAACGGCCGTTCGTCAGTGGCCGATGGAGTCGGCCACTGACCACAAAGGTTCAGGGGCGAACGGCACGCTCCGTGATCGCCTAGACTACGCGGTAGAGCGAAGAAAAACAAAGAACCAAGTTTACGCCACGCCTGTATCTGGCGATGGCAATGGTGCAGGACGTTCCGCAAGAAAACGCGGAGGTGATAGTCTGAGAGATCAAATAACACACGGCAACGAGGCGCCCACCACCAAGCTCAACCCGGAATGGGTTGAATGGCTAATGGGCTGGCCTATTGGCTGGACTTCCGCCGACCCGCTGCCGGCCGAAAACATACTGGGGTGGTTGTCCACCACATTGGGCGACGAGTGGTGGTTATCTGACCCACACCCCAACCCGCCACGCAGTATCACGCACAGGGAAAAGGGGCGGGTAGCCCGCATCAAATGCCTGGGTAATGGGCAGGTGCCATT
>CALKWL010000109.1 GCA_938004235.1 uncultured Gammaproteobacteria bacterium | reverse complement strand
ACGCAGGACGAGGTGCACAAACTGCTCAACGATCTTGCAGAAAGTGCCGTGAAAATGAAAGAGCGCTATAGCCTGCAGCCCATCGTGGTCAAAAAATGGGACGGGGACGGGGACGGGGACGGTTACTGGGAGCTCATTGACGGGCAACAACGACTCACCACGCTGTGGCTGATTTTCAACTACATGCAAAAAGCCGGCTACAGGCGCAACGGCGCCGCCTTTAGCCTGAATTACAAAACTCGGCGTGGCTGCAATAAATACCTGAATACCTTAGATGAAAAGCTAGCGAAAGAGAACATCGACTACTTTCACTTGCACCAAGCAAATCTCGCGATCGGGGAATGGATCGACAAGGGAGCCAACGATCAGGCCAAAGAAGTGCGCGCCAACCAAATCTGCAACTACCTCTCCAACTCGGTGCGTGTTATCTGGTATGAGGTCCCTGAAGACGAAAAACCCATCCCACTGTTCACTCGCTTGAATCAGGGCCGCATTCCACTGACCGATGCCGAGTTGATCAAGGCCGTGCTGCTCACGCAGATCGCAGAAGATAAGCCCGGGCGCGAAACCGAGGTGGCAGCTCAGTGGGACGGCATCGAGCGCGACTTGCAGCGCGCCGAAATATGGGCCTTCGTAGCCCCCCTAGACAGCCACGTTGAACAGTTTGGCACGCGAATCGACCTCCTGCTTGACGCTCTGGCCAAAAAGCCTGCGACCGGTGCCCCTCGTTTCCACACCTTTTATGCTTTACAGAAGAAGGTCCAAGAAGGCTGCTTGGCCTTCTGGGACGAGGTCGTCGCTTTGCACGCATATGTTCTCGGCTGGTTTGAAGAGACACGCTGGTACAACAAAATCGGTTTTCTGGTCGCCTGCGGCACAGCACTTAACGACATCTTGGGCTGGGCGCAAGGGACCGACGGCTGTCCGCCACCAACCAAAAGCGACTTTACAAAAAAACTGAACGAGCACATCAAGAAAGTGCTTGGGACTAAGATCATTGACGATCTCGATGCCCTGCGCTACGACAATGGCCTCGGCTATCGCAAGCTGCAGCAGGTGCTTCTGCTGTTTAACGTGGCCATTTGCAGCGGGCGTTTTCCGTTTGAAAAGCATGCCGGGCAGGCGTGGTCGCTTGAACACATCCATGCGCAAAACGCCCAGGATCTGAACAGTTCAAAACAATGGGACGCCTGGTTGACGGAGCACCGGGAAGCTCTGGGTATCATCCAGGCTCAGAGCAACACCAAAGCTATCGAAAATCTGCTGGAGAAGATCGACAGTGCCACCCCTCTTTTGAAAAACCAAAAGTTTGGCCAAGAGAATTTCAAGCTGCTGGCAGGGGAAATACTGCTGGCGCTCAATAACGGCGTGATGGAAGAAGCCGATCACAGCATCGCAAACCTCGCGCTGCTCTCCCACGGTGCCAACGCCGCTCTGAGCAACGCCGTGTTCGAGGTCAAGCGGAACAAGGTACTTGAGATGGACAAGCGCGGTGACTACATCCCGTCAGCCACACGCAACGTTTTCCTGAAGTACTACACCCCGGCCGACAAGCTACAACCGCATTTCTGGAGCGAGGCCGACAAGGTCGCCTACCAGAAAACCATTGAATCCACACTGATTGCCTACCTTCATTGATCGATACCTCTATGAGTACGCCCCTCACACATCGCGACGGCACCCTCACCAGCTTGACGCAACTGTTCGGTCAGAACCTCAACGGTACTCAGGTCAAAGCCATAGAAATACCGATATTCCAGCGCGACTACGCCCAGGGCCGTCAGAGCGAACAGGCCCGCCATGTGCGCGAACGCTTTATTTCCGACCTTTGTGCCGCACTTGACGATGGGACCGGCATCAACCTCGACTTTGTTTTTGGGGATGTAGTGGATGGCACGCTGTATCCACTGGACGGTCAACAACGCCTGACGACACTGTTTCTTTTGCATTGTTACCTCGCTTGGCGCCTTCCCAACTCCACCACAACCTCTCAGCCTTGGCACGCCTTCCACTACGCCACGCGCCCAGGTGCGCGAGCATTTTGCAAGTTCCTGACCCAATGCAGCCCTGTCATGACCGAAGTAAAAGTTTCGGAATGGCTGTGCGACCAAGCGATCTACTTACCCACCTGGAAGCACGACCCCACCATTCAAGGCATGCTGGTAGTACTTGACACCTTGCACCAGCATTTCCGGGGGCAGTGCCCGGAAATGCTATCTGCCGCTTGGCAACGGCTCACCGACCCAGAGAATCCGGCCATCCGTTTTCTGCTACTGCCCGTAGCTGCGAAACAGCAAGACAACACCTTGTACGTGAAGATGAACTCACGCGGCAGGCCGCTGACCGAGTTTGAGAACTTCAAAGCCGAGCTGGAGGCGCTGCTGCACAAGAACGCCAAAATAGGCCATGAAGCCGTGAAGGCTTTCTCTCTCAAAATCGACACCGACTGGGCCGACCTGTTCTGGCAATACCGTGGGCATAACAACCTGATCGACGAAGAATGCATGCGGTATTTTCGCTTTCTTTTCGAGGTGCTAGCGTGGAAACGCGGCCTTCCGGTACAGACAGGCCACAGCGATCTCCATGCGCTGACTAAGCTTTCAGAAGCGTTGCTTGGAAGCACAGTCCAGAACGCCAGCGACGACTTTTGCTGGATCGTAAATGCACTGGATGTATGGCTGGAGAAAGAGGCCGATGGCGTTCACAAACCCAAAGCAGTCGGCACGCTTTTCTCCAAACTCTTCACCCGCAATGCTCAGAACACGACAACGCAGCTGCGCATTTTCAACTTCCCCGAAGTTGGCGAACCTCCTGTGGGTGTGAACATGCTCCACGCCTGTTGCAGGCGGTATGGGACACGCCACTGGTCACTGGCGCACACCGTGCTGTTGTACGGCGTGCTGCAGGGTGAGATGCACGTCACGCCAGAATCAGACCTTCATCCCCGCCTGCGCATGTTGCGCAACCTGATCGAAGCCTCACGCAATGAAATCCGTGCCGACGCCACCCGTAACAACATGGGCGCCTTGCTGAAAGAGGTGGGAACCATCATAACCACGGGGCAACTCACGAACGTGAAAACGTTCAATCAGGTGCAAGTAGGAAACGAGCAGGCAAAACAAGCGCTGGTGAATGCACACCCAGCGCTGAAAAATGCCCTCTACCAATTGGAAGACCATGAATTGCTTCGCGGTGGCCTGACAGCGTTCGACCTACACCCCGCACAACCCTCTGGCACATTTAGCAACCGGGCCGCAAAGTTTCCCGAGTTGTTTAATCACCCCTACCAACTGGTCAGCGGAGCCTTGCTGGCCATGGGCCATAAAGGGCGCTGGAGCCAGCGCCGATCCGGCCACCGCCTCATTTACCTGGGCGCCCCCCAACAAAAAGGGCTTTGGGAGGACCATTGGCGTATTCGCTCCAACGAAACCATCCACCCCAGTTCTCCAGCATTAATGAAGCTGCTGGATGACATGGCCGCCGGGACATCGCTGCAAGCCGTAATCGACACCTTCTTGGACGACCCCCGCACCGCCAAAGACTGGCGCTACTACATCACCAAATACGAGGTGATGCGCGGCGAACGCCTTGAATTTGCCGGCAGCTATGTGGTTTCACCAGGTTCAGGCTACTCGATTTGCATGACAAAAAGCGACACTTGTGACAACCGAAGCAATCACCACGACGCGTATCTATTGGCGCTCGCGGAGGCAGCGAAGATACCGTTAGATCGCATCGGCAACGAAGGCTGGCCACGCTGCTTTCCCGGTTATGAAACGGAAGAACGCCACCTGAAGCTGCGCAATAGTGGCATCCAGATTCGTTGCGTAGACGCTGGCTGGCAATTTAGTGACATGCCTAGTAATAACCAGCAACGCCAAACATTTGTCGATATCGCCGAAGGCTACAACCACTACCAGAATCAGTGCCTTCTGTACGCCGTACCACAAACCAACAACATCGATATTGAAGACCGGATTGAATTAGGCTCGCAACTTCTGCAAAAACTCATAAATGCGGGGTTGTAGGAGGCGAACCTTCAGTGGCTCGCTAAGGAAACATGAGCCGCTAAAGGATCATTCACGTTGCAAAAACGCCCAAGGCACTACCCCAATCGCTTCAGCAACACCTCCGCGGCCCTTTCGCTGATGACCAGCGTCAGGTGCAAGCTGGCGCGCGTTGCGCCAACAAATAGCTTGCGCACGGCGCAGTCGTCGAGTGACTCGAAATCAACCTCGGCGAGGATGACGGCTGGCACGGACTGCCCTTTGAACCGATAGACCGACTCGATCAACACATCACCGTCTGTAAACTCTGGCTGCCCGAGCAGGTCGTAACGACCGGTGAAGCTGCGAAGTTTGTTCTGACCGATGCGATCAAAGGGCGAGAGCGCCGAATTCTCCCGGCCACGAAAGGTCACGATGGCGACATCTTCTTTGCGAAAGCCCGCTGCATAAGTTCGCCGCAGCGCTTCACTCATGCGTTCAAGCAGCTCACCCGACGTGCTGTAGGTGAGGATTTCCACCTCCGCCGAATCGATCGGTGACTGCGCTTCGATGCGAACGTCGTCGGGAAGGATGCATTGAAGAAACCGGACAATGGCGCGCGGACTTCGGTAGTTCGCCTCAGAGCGAATACCAACCCAGTCCGGCAGCGAGACGGGGGGCCGTGCATAGAGGTTCTGCATCGGGTCTTCCAGCCAGATGACGCGCGCGTCGTCCTTGGCATGGCGCAGCACGCCATCTCGCCACAATTCGGAAAAGTCCTGCCCTTCATCGACGATGACCGTATCAAACCGAAAGTTTGGAAGCGGCATCCTGTCCAAGGCCCGATTGATCAGCTGCTCAAATACCCCCGGTGTCGCGAAGTCGGTCTGCACGCCATGGGCTTGGAGGTGCAGATCACACAACATATGGAAGGTGCAGGCGACCCCGCCACCGGGAGCGATCGCACTGAAATGATCGGCCAGTGGCCGGTTGTAGCATACGTACAGCGGCCGCAGCCCTGCTTCAATCGCTGCCCGGAATTCAGCTAGCGCGAGCTGTGTTTTTCCCGAGCCTGCCGTGCCAGTCACTCGCAGTCGATAGGGCGAAAAAGTCAGCTTGCGCGCCCAATGAGCCAAGCCGCCCGACACCCTAGCGACCATGTTGCGCGCCTGCCCCATCATCGCGCTGACATCCGTTTCAAGCTGAAGCTCGTCACGCAAGAATCGATGCACCTTCTGCGCTTTCAGTTCTTGCTCTCCAGGCGGGAACGTCGCTTGAATAATCCGGGCCAGATCACCGCGCGTCGAAGCATCGACTATTCGACCCGCTTCGATGCCCGCCGCGTGCACCGCTTTCACATGGTAGTCGGGGCAGTAGAACAGATAGTCAATCCACACCGTGTCGGCACCCAGCATGCGCTGCAACTTGCTCTGAAAAGCATGCAGACTGCGCGACACCTGCGCAGCAACCGACTTGGTCTTTCCACCGTAACGCTTGACCAAACCATCGGCGGTCTCATCAAGGAAGCCCGACTTCTGCTCAATCAGCAGCACACTCCCCGCGTTATTCACGACGACAAAGTCGACCTCGCCGTACACCGAATGCCCACGCTCCAGGGTACTCCAGTGGATCGAGTGATAGACCGTGTAGTCCTCAGGCAGCGACTTGGCCAACACCGCCAGGGTCTCGATCTCGCGCTGGCGAGCGCCGGTCACTTCAAGCGACTGCCAACCATCTGGGTGTGTTTTTGCCATATGCGAATGTGGTGGTCATTGTAGAACGTGAAGCGTACCCCGTTTGCAAGCCTAAACGCACGCTGACGGCCACCACAAATACCGGCAACGGATGAAAGTTCAATTACCACTTGTGCATTTGAACCTGCCCCTACAACATAAGCAAAGGTGCAAGCAACCAGGACCAACAGCCCATGCGTACCCTGTCAAAATCGAAGATCCTCGCATACCGCCAGTGTGCCAAACGACTTTGGCTAGAGGTGCACCGCCCTGAACTGCGTGAAGACACAGCTGCCACGCAAACGAGCTTCGCTATTGGGCATCAAGTGGGCGACATCGCCCGCCAGATCTACGACCCGGAGCTCACGGGGCATCTAATCGACCTACAAATCGAAGGCTTCGACGCAGCATTTGCACGCAGCCGGGAACTCCTTGAGCATCGGCAGCCCATTTTCGAGGCCGGTTTTCGTGCCAATGCCGCGCTCGCATTTGCCGATGTACTGCTGCCTGTCGCGCCTGACAGTTGGCGCATGGTTGAAGTCAAATCCTCCACCTCGGTCAAGGACTACCACCGCGACGACATTGCAGTGCAAACCTACATCGCGCGCTCGGCCGGCCTGCCGCTAACTGGAATTGCACTCGCCCATATTGACAACCAATGGGTCTATCCCGGCAACGCGGATTATCAAGGCCTTCTCGTCGAAGAAGACTTGACCGCAGAGGCGTTCGCTCGACACACCGAAGCTGCCACTTGGATCGCCGAGGCAAGCGCCGTCGTTGCCAACGACGCCGCGCCTGACATTTGCACGGGCAAGCACTGCAGCACCCCGTATGAATGCAGTTTCTTGACTTACTGCACCAGCCAGGAGCCGCAGGCCGAACACCCGATTAACTGGCTGCCCGGAAAACTGAGCAATACGCTGCAAGGCGAAATCCAGAAGCACGGCTGGAGAGATCTCAGCGAAGTGCCTGACGCCCTGCTCAACGCACGCCAGCAAAGAGTCAAGGCTGTCACGCTGACTGGCGAGCCCTATTTTGACGCGACCGGTGCCGCGCAAGCCTTGGCCAGCCATAGCCTGCCGGCCTATTTCATGGACTTCGAAACCATTCAGTTCGCCGTGCCCATCTGGCGAGGCACCCGGCCATACCAACAAATCACCTTCCAGTTCAGCGTACACACGCTTAATGAAGCAGGAGAACTTGGCCAACACGCTTTTCTCGACCTATCTGGCGACGACCCATCGGCAGCCTTTTCCGAAGCGCTAATTGCCGCGTGTGGCATAGCCGGTCCAATCTACGTCTACAACGCAGGCTTCGAAACCGCACGCATCCGAGAACTGAGTGAGCGCTTGCCGCAGTTTGCTGACGCACTACTGGCCATAAACACGCGTGTTGTCGACCTCCTGCCGATCGCACGAGAGTTTTTTTACCACCCCAGCCAGCACGGAAGCTGGAGCATCAAAAAGGTCCTCCCCGCCGCATGCCCGGAATTGCGCTATGACGACCTCACCGGGGTCCAGGATGGGGGAATGGCAATGACGGCCTTCCTTGAAGCGATTTCCGCCGACACCACCACACACCGACGAGCCGAGATTGAAGAACAACTCCTCGGATACTGTGCGCTCGACACTTTCGCTATGGTGCGGTTGTGGTCGGTTTTTTCCGGGCAGCCGACAACACTTCGACAGTGATCGACAAAGAGACAGCTAGTTGGCTCTGCGCATGCGCGACGTCCTTTCCGTCGGACCAGCGACAACTAGCCATAGCCCTGGAAACGGCACAAACCGCCTGCTTTTTCCAGCCTGAGGTTTATGACGGCAGTAGGGACGGCCACTGAGAGCCCCCCCTTTCTCTGGCGCCCACGTATCAGAAGGGCCAAAGCGGCTGGCCATCTCTTCCCCCTAGCGCAACACCTCCCACTTCAGGTACTTGCCGCACACTGCCGAGTGAGACATTGGCATGTTAAAAAAGGCGCCGCCGAAGCAGATCCCCTTTGCGTTCAGATCCGTCACCCATACAAATGGCGCAGGAAAAATTCGACCGGGATCGCGAGGGCCGCCCCAGCGGGAGCACGTGGCGCACAACCGGGTAGCACTTCCAAATACGGGCATCGTCTTTCTCCTGTGTTTTGTTCGATGTATTCATTGTCCGCCTTGCATGCGACATAGTTAGTCGCACACAAGGTGATAGCTCCAGCCCGGCAGACAGCGGGCTTGCCCGGCTTCAGGCAGCAGAGGCCGAAACGGATTTCCAGCGTATTTCGGCCACCAAGCGACGCAAGAACTCCTCCACCGGCAAGGTCTCGCCAAGCAGATCGCGCTGGCGTACAACGTTGGCGAAATCGCCGGGGGTGAGTTGCTCCAGTACGCGGAGCTTTTGCGCAATCAGCGGAGGTAGCTGCACCGCCAAGGACTCATCGCCCAAGGCTTCGCGAGCAAATAGCGCGAGGCGCTGCGCATAGGTGAGTGGACGAAACTCCAGCTTGAAGGTGAAGCGCCGCATGGCGGCCGCATCGAGGTTGGCCATCATGTTGGTGGCGGCGATAAACACTCCCGGGAAAGACTCCATCTGCTGCAGAAGCTGATTCACCTGCGTGATCTCCCAACTGTGCCGTGCCTGTCGACGGTCTCGCAGCAAACTGTCCACCTCGTCGAGAAACAGCACGCTGCTTTCGGTGTCGATATCATTGAACAGTTTGGCGAGATTCTTTTCGGTTTCGCCCACATAGGCCGACACCAAGTCAGCGCTGGAGCGCACGACCAGTTCTCGCCCTAAAAAGTCAGCCAGCACATGCGCAAACTCGGTTTTACCGGTGCCAGGCTGACCAAAAAAACACAGGCTGCCACGGCCGGTTTTTTCCAAGGCATCGCCGATCTGCTCGGGCGTCGCCCCACCGGAGAGGTTCAAGTACGCGCTATCAAACACGGTCGCCGGTTTGCGCACGCGCGGGATCGCACCGCCGTGGATGAGCGAACGCGACGCGGCAATACCTTCACGCACCACTAATGCGGGATCGGCGTCGGGCTGAAGATCGAGCAAACGACGCGCCGCACTGAACTGTGCAGGCACCAGGGCGCTATCTGCCGCAAGCTCGTCGAGCACGGCGGTTGATGGCACGGCATGGCCCAGGTAACGCGCCGCTATGTCTCGCCGCACCGCGCGAGGCGGCGTTTTGAATGCCACCGGCAATAAGAAGCGGCGCAGGAACGCCGAATCCATTGACGATGCGTCATTGGTGATCCAGATCGCAGGCACGGGGTTTTCTTCGAGCATGCGATTCATCCAGCCCTTTTCACGACCGGCTTTCGCACCCGCGCCCATCAAAAACGCGAAAACGCTTTCGTCTTGGCTACTAAAGACGTCTTCGATCTCGTCAAAGATGATGACGCAGTCCTTACGGCCACGGAACAGGCGTTGAACGAGAAGATATGCCCCAAGGCGGCCCTCACGGCGCAAACCGTCACCGTCGGAATCTGCCGTTCGTACAGCCACGGGCGTCAGCCCGGCCGACGCGGCAAGCGCCAGCGCAAGCTGTGTTTTACCTGTGCCGGGAATGCCATAGAACAATGCGTTCACGCCCGGAACAGCGCCTTGGCAGGCCGCGCTCAAGACACTGGCGACACGTCGAACATCTTTTGTCATATGCGGGAAATCATCGATCACGCACTCGGGCCGACGCGAAGGCTCGATAATCTGCTCGATCAACTCGGCCTCGGTCTGAGGTTCCAGCGAAAGGATCTCGCCGAGGAGGCTGCCCGCAACGAGGAAATCCTCAAGATCGCTCCGACCGGTCGCCTGTTTAACCAGTCGTAGCGCACTCAAACTGCCGGCATGATGAAACAGCTGCTTCAAGTCGCGCACAGGCGCATCCAGCGCCGCGGATATACACGCGTAGTGTCCAAGACTGGAATCTGTGCCCGTCTCACGCAGAAATACTGAAAATTTCGGCACCGTGGCCTTCTTCTCAACCAAATCAAGAATGGCCGTTTCAATGGCTTGAAGTCCGGCGCTATGCGCGAGAACCGCTACCGACGGATGCGTTGGCCCGCCAGCGTCAGCTGCGGCCAGACGCTTGATCAAGGCTTCCGGAATCGCGCGGAACCGCGCAGACAGAAAGGCGCGCATCCGTTCGCCAGGTACGCCATTGAGCAAGGAGCCGGTTTGCCGATGGCGGCGTCGGCGCGTCCAGCCCTCCTCCTTGCCATCGTTATCACAGACGCCGGCGTCACCGTCGACGCCCGGTCGAAGGCAATCCGCCTGAAGTTTTGCCATGACACGTGGATCGACGATGGGCGAACACAGATCCCAGGCTGCGTCGAAAAAATCATCATCAGACAAGCGGCGCTGCAACTCAGGGCAGCGCGCCATCATCTGCAGCACATAGCGTGCGGTGCGCAGCACGGGGGCAGGCACATCAGCGAAGCTCGATAGCCAGAATGAGCGCGCTGACGCCGGACGAAGTGATTGGATCGATGCCTTCATGCTCAGGCCTCCTTGGGTGTCCAAAGTTGAAAACGACGGGCATCAAAGTGCCA
>CALKWL010000108.1 GCA_938004235.1 uncultured Gammaproteobacteria bacterium | reverse complement strand
TTTTTTGGGACAGAGGATGACTGACGTAACGAACCCGCAAGAGACGGCGGAAGACAAGCAAGAGACAGCTCAGCAGAAAAAGAAGGGAAAGTATTCTCGGCTCACCCCTGCGCAGTGGAAACGCATCGGTACGATGTGGGAACTCGGCGAGGTGACCATTCAGGAGCTGTCGAAGAAATACGGCCCAGCGCCAGAGCATATCTCGCGGAAGTTCAAGGAACTCGGCTTCAAGCATAACGCTCGGGCTGGCGAATATGGGCAGAAAATCAAGAAAGAGGTCGATAAGCGCATTGAGGATGATGCGAAGAAATGGGCCGACCGAATTCGCGACACCAAAGAAGAGCATTATGAGCAGATCACCACGCTGAACCGTTTGGCGATGACTGAGATCGCGCTTGCCAAGAAAGACGGTCGCCCGCTCGCGACTGCAGACCCGAACCTCAAGGCCATCTATCGCGCCATCCAGATCAACAAGACCGCCCGCGAAGAGCGCTACAGCATTCTCGGTCTGGATCAGAACGACGGCGAAGATGACAACCTGCCAGAACTGACCATCCGCGAAATGACCGCTGCGGAGATTGACGACATTCGCGACGAGCAGCGCAAGGCTGGTAGCGATGAGTTCGACCCGCTGGACGTACTGGCTAACTACATCGACCCGGACGCCGAGTCGGACAATGATGTTGTAGGGGAAGGGGATGACGATACTTCAGCCTGAACTGAAGCTTCATCCTGCTCAGGCTGAGGTCTATCGCTCAGAAGCTCGCTTCAAGTGCGTCGTGGCTGGTCGCCGTTGGGGTAAGTGTCTGCACGAAGGTAGCACTGTTGCAATGGCAGATGGCACGAACAAGTCTGTTGAAGATGTTCGTGTGGGCGATGTTGTCCTTACGATCAACGAAGACACCTACAAGCTTGAGCCAAGACTTGTGCAGCATTTGCATAACAACGGGGTCAAAGAGACGGTTGTCGTGAAGACGCGCTCTGGGAAGAAACTTAGAGTGACGCCCAATCACCCATTACTCGCCAATAATGTCTGGACAGAGGCGAAAGACTTGATGATTGGGGATTTGATTGCAACTCCGCGACGCACGACTTTTGGTATCGAGCGTCTGCCTGATCATGAAGTCGATCTATTGGCAATTTGGCTTGCGGAAGGTCGAAAATACACAATCTCCAATACGACGCCAGAAATTCTTGATGTCGTTCGGAGCGCTATTCAGAGACTGGGCGGCAATCTTGATATGTGGTCGTCGGATGGCGTTATCTGGCATATCGGCAATGGCGACAGATCTGGTGGTCCACATAACGGCAGCAACAACCCGCTTCGCAGAATGCTTGAGCGATACGGTATTTGGGAGCTGGACAGCAAAACGAAATTCATACCGGACGAGGTTTTTCGTTTGCCAAAGGAGCAGTTGGCGCGATTCCTTAATCTGTTTATTGCGTGCGACGGCTCAATAAACAGGCGAAGCAAGAGTACCTGGGCGGTTGAGATTGGTCTGGCCAATGAAAGGATGTTGCGTCAAATCGCCGATCTCATGCTGAAGTTCGGCATTCGGGGGCAAATCAGTCATAAAATCCACAAGGCGAAAAGCTCGATTACTGGCGACAACTTTGAGTCGTGGCGCTTTATTGCCTCAGAAAAAAAGTCACTGCTGACATATTGTGAAGAAATTGGTGCCGTTTCAAAGGAAGAGAAGATTGCGCAGGCTATAGCTGCTACTCTGGCAAGCTCCGGCAGCAAGAATCTGTATTTGCCAATTAGGTATGACGATCTCGCTGGACATGTTACCGATTTTGACGCGATTCGGGCAGAACTAAATTCGTGGCGTAAACAATCGCGAGAAAGAATTTCGACCTATCGCTATGAGACGATTCGCGCATGTACTGATGGCTACTTTGACTCTCTTGCTGATGGCGACTTCGCCTGGGACGAAGTGATTTCTGTAGAGCAGGCAGGCGAGTCACAGACCTACGATCTGACTGTCGAAGATAATCATAACTTCATTGCCGAAGGTCTTGTAACACACAATACCGTGCTTTCGCGCACGACGATGATCTCTAAGGCGCGAGTTCAGAAGCGCCGGATTTGGTACATCGCGCCGACCTACCGGATGGCGAAGCAGATCATCTGGGACGATTTGTTGGAGGCGATCCCGAAGCGCTGGATCAAGAAGGTCAACGAAACCACGATGACGATCCGCCTCAAGAACGGAACGATCATCGAATGCAAGGGCGCGGATAAGCCGGACACGCTGCGAGGCGTTGGTCTGCACTACGTTGTTCTGGATGAGGTTCAGGACATGAAGTGGGAGGTGTGGAACGAGGTTATCCGTCCGACACTTTCATCCACAGGCGGTCACGCACTGTTTATTGGCACACCGAAAGCTTTCAACCATCTGTACGACCTGTACATGATGGGTCAGAACTCACAGATGGTGGCTTCTGGTATGTGGGAGTCATGGCAGTTCCGCACAATGGACAGTCCATTCATCCCCGAGGAAGAACTGGAGGCGGCGAAGGCGGACCTCGACCCGCGTACCTTCCGCCAGGAATACGAAGCATCCTTCGAAACCATGTCAGGTCGGGTGTACTATGGCTTTGATCGCGCCAAGCATACCGGCTCCTATCCGTTCAACCCGAATCTGCCGATCTGGGTGGGGCAGGACTTCAACATCGACCCAATGTCATCGGTCATCCTTCAACCTCAATTCAACGGTGAGTTGTGGGCAGTTGGTGAACTAGTTTTGCCCGCTTCAAACACGACAGAGGTGTGCGATGAACTCGAACGCCGGTTCTGGAGACATCTCGACAATGTGGTGATCTATCCGGACCCTGCCGGCAATCAGCGTCAACATGCGCGTGGCGAGACTGACCTCGACATATTCCGTGAGCGCGGATTTAAGCGCATAAAACATCGCAGACGACACCCAGCAGTCTCGGATAGAATAAACGCTGTAAATCGCATGCTAGAGAGCGCAGACGGACAAACCAGACTGAGGATCGACAACAGTTGCAAGGAACTCATCAAATCCTTCGAACAGACGATCTACAAGCCTAATTCCCGAGATGTGGACAAGTCGGGCGGGACTGAGCATAGCGCTGACGCCATTGGCTATCCGGTCGAAATCGAGTATCCGGTTCGCAAACTAGATATTCGTGGTATTTCAATATAAATTATGGTTGACAATCACTCAGTAATGACTTATATTCACGCCTTCATCTAGGTGAATTCATGGCCGAAGAACAGGATCAAAAAGCGCTAAAGGCGTTTATTGAACGCCGTCACCCTGAGTACGACGACAACAAGGAGCATTGGGCCTTCTTGGAGCAGTGCTACTCGGGCGGGCGAAATTGGTTCAAAGATAACATCTTCCAGTACATCAAGGAGGGTACGAAGGAGTATGCCGACCGTATTGAGCGTGCATATCGCTTCAACCACTCCCGCGAGATCGTCGATCTCGTTTCCAAGTACATCTACAAAGCGCCAATTCACCGAAGCGTCGATGACGCCAGCGATGCAGTCCAGGCATTCTGGAAGCGCACGACCATTGGCGGCGCTGACATCAACCAGTATTCGCGGAACATGTCCGACCGCTCCAGCATCTATGGGCGGATTTGGGTAGTTGTTGACTCGACCATGAAGCCCTCGACATCGACTGCGGAAGAGAAGAGTGGCGATGGGCGAATCTACTCGTACATCGTGACGCCTCAGAACGCACTGGACATGGCGTTCGATGACGTAGGTGAACTCCTGTGGATTCTGATCCACGAGGAATACCGCGATGACGAAGACCCAATTTACTCATCGGGCGAGGTTGTCAGTCGCTATCGTCTCTGGACTCGTTACGGATGGGCCTTGTACGCGCTTGATGGCGAAAGTGAAGAAAAGAAGGAAGTGATTCTGATCGACAGTGGTGAGCACGGCCTGGGCGTCGTCCCCGTGTTTCCGGTGGATCATCTCACTAGTGATGAAAGTGAGTACACAGCGCCGGCACTGATCGGCGATATCGCTTACATGGATCGCGCCATTTCGAACTACCTGTCGAACCTCGACGCGATCATTCAGGATCAGACCTTCTCGCAACTTGTCATTCCGGCCCAGTCGATCCTGCCTGGAACCAAGGAATACGATCATCTAGTTGAGATGGGTACCAAGCGGGTATTCACCTACGACGGCGAGAACGGAATGCAGCCGTTTTACCTGTCTCCGGACCCGAAGCAGGCTGAACTGATCATGATGGTGGTCAAGCAGATCATCAACGAGATTTACCACACGGTCGGTATGGCGGGTGAGCGGACCAAGCAGGACAACTCGGTAGGTATCGACAATAGCTCGGGCGTGGCAAAAGCCTACGACTTTGAGCGGATGAATGCACTGCTTACATCCAAAGCGGGTCGCCTTGAAGCTGCGGAAAACCGCTTGGTGGCACTGGTCAATCTGTGGGCGGGCCAGAGCAACAAGCAGGAAGACAAGGACTTGGTGTCTTATTCGGACACATTCGACACTCGCGACCTGTATGACGAATTTGATATCGCCATGCGCCTGACGACCATTTCAGCGCCTGACGATGTACGCCGGAAGCAGATGGAGCAGGTTATTGAAAAGCTGTTCCCCGATCTGCCAATGGCCGTCAAAGAGAAGATGAAGAAATCTTTGAAGGACTGGCCGATTGATCCGATGGAAGAATTTTCCCAGCCTGATTCTCCGTTCGCGAATAGCGAACAGAAGTCCGGCGAGGAAGAGAGCGCTCAAGATACTGAGCAAAGTTAACCATACGCCAAGAGAATGGCACTTAGAGGTGAGAACTAATGAAATTTGACGTAACACGCAAGCTGATTGCACGGGGCTATTGGAAAGAAAACGACGGTGAGGGCGGCGACCTGGGCGGTGCCGGTGACACTGGTGGCGCTGGTGACGGCGAAACTGGTGATGACGGCGGTGACGGCGAACAGGGCGGTAAGGGCTCCGGCGATGACGACTCGGGCTCCGATGACGATAAGCCGTCCGAGAAAGAGGCCGCGCTGATCAAAGAAGTCATGAAGAAGAAAGGCAAGATCAAAGAGTTGGAAACCCAGCTTGGTAATCTTAACAGTCAGCTGAAGCGGTTTGAAGGTATTGACCCTGAAGCCGTGCGTGAACTGCTCAAACAGAAAGAGGAAGTTGAAACGAAGAAGCTTGAAGAGAAGGGTGAGTGGGAAAAGCTGAAACAGCAGATTCTGAGCGCTCACGGTAAGGAAGTCTCGGGCCTTGCTGACGAGTTGGCTACTGTGAAAAAGCAGCTGTCCGAAAAAGACACCTTGATCGAAAAGCTGACCATTGGTCATTCGTTCGACTCTTCCAAGTATATCGGGGAAGAACTCTTGCTGACTCCGAGCAAGGCTCGTGTGATTTACGGTTCTCACTTCGACATTGAAGACGGGAAGGTTGTTGGGTACGACAAGCCGCGTGGCGACTCTGGTCGTGTCCAGCTGATCGGTGGTGATGGCGAACCTCTCAGTTTTGAGGATGCCATGAAGAAGATCATCGATACCGACCCGGATCGTGACAACCTGATTCGCTCCAAGGCAAGGGCCGGGGCGGGGTCTAGCACCACTCCGAGGGCAACGCCGAAGGATTCAAAGCCAAAACCGAAAGGTGTAAGCCGTATCCATGCAGCTATCACGGAAAAAGGTGGTGTTGGGCATTTGAAATAGACCAAAAATCTGGTAAAATAAGTCACGCGTGACAAATGTTACCAGGTTAACTTTGACTCAAATCTTTAAGGAGATACAAGATGCCTCTGTTGAAAACTGAAGCTGAGAAGCTTTCGAATAACGACCTGGTAGCAGGCGTTATCGAAGAAATCATCGACCGCGAAGACCTGTTCGCTGTTCTGCCGTTTGTGAAGACCGAAGGCAAAGCCTACGTCTACAACCGCGAGAACACTGTTTCGGAAGGCGCGTTCATCGATCCGAACGAAGCAATTACCGAAGAAGCCAGCACCTTCACGACCATTACCGCCTACCTGAAAATCCTGGCTGGCGACGTGGATGTGGATAAGTTCCTGGCTGGTACCATGAGCGATCACAACTCGCAGTACGCCACTCAGATCGCCCAGAAGGCGAAAGGTTTGGCTCGCAAGTTCCGTCGCACTCTGGCTATCGGTGACTCTGGCGTTAACGCAAAGGAGTTTGACGGTCTTGCCAAGCTGGTTGCCGTCGCTCAGACCATCGACGCTGATGGCGCCGGTACCACCGGCACCGCTTTGACCCTGGCTCTGCTGGATCAGCTGCTGGATCAAGTGCCGAACGGCACCGACGTTCTGATCATGCGTCCGGGTACCGCTCGCGCCCTGCGCGCTCTTCTGCGTGCGTCTGGCGGTCTGGAGCCGGCACACGTCATGATGGAGAACTTCGGTCGTCCGATGCTGACTCATAACGGCGTTCCGATCATCATCAACGAGTTCCTGCCGGGCGACGAAGATCCGGGCGATGGTGGCAACGACACCTGCTCGATCTACGCTGTTCGTCTGAACGAAGTTGACGGTATGCATGCCATCTACGGTGGCGATAGCGCCGGTCTGGTGGTCGAGGATATCGGTACCGTTCAGAACAAGGACGCATGGCGTACTCGTGTGAAGTGGTATGTCGGTACAGCTCTGAAATCGACCAAGTCGATGGCTCGCCTGAAGGCAATCACCAACGTTTAACGTTGAAAAATGAGTCATGCGTGACTTAGGATAAGGGGTGGCGGGAAACCGCTGCCCCTTATTTGTATAACGAGGAAAGAAAGTGAAAATCAAAATTACGGTAAAAGGTTACGAGCACTTCAACGGCATGTTTGGCGCTGTACAGTTTGAGAATGGTGTATCTGTCGATCATGTTTCGCAGCGTGAGGCAGATCAGATTGCTGCTGTCGTGACGGTTGTGACACTTGATGGCGAAGACGATAAATTGATCGGTAATCGCTATAACGCATCAAAAGGGCTTCAGGCAGAAGCTAGTACGCCAGCAATCGCTTCGGTCGAGAGTCCTAAACCTGCTAAAAAGGTTGAATACACCTTTGAGCAGCTTAGCGAGATTGCTGACAAACGGGGCATCGCAGGGCTGCGCGAGATTGGCGAGAAGTACGGCGTTCGCAGCAACTCCATTCAAGGGCTGATCAAAGAGATCCAAGAAGCTCAGAAATAAGGTTGACCTATGGACATGGACATTTACAAATCGGGCGCGGAAGTGAACGTCAATCAGGCGTTCGTGAATTATGATGGCGACCAGATTTACCCAACTTCGATAAGCTATCGGGTTGAAGATGAGGATGGTGTTGAGATCGTAGCGGATACCGCGCACACCTTTGACCCCGATGACACGGAAATGTCCATTGTTATTGCTGGTGCCGATAACACGCTGGATATCGAAGACTGGACGAAGATGCGCGTGGTTATTATCACGCTTGTTGCTGACGGTCACGATTATGAACACGTCCAGCGGTACATTGTCAGGCAGGGTAGTCGTCTTGCTGAGTGGGTGAACTCGTTCCAGACGTACAATTCAGCGCTCATGCGAGCGTTCGATATCACGCAGACGCCTGGTTGGGATATCGCGGATGAAGACACGCGACAGACCGCGCTTATCGAGGCGTACGAGAACATCGGCAAGATCAAGTTCAACGGCGACGCGTTCTACGGTGACTCGGAAGGCTTCTATATCGGCGGTCTGGCGGATACCGAAATCAACAATCTCTCAGAGGCGTTCGTTGAGGCGCTGAAGCGAGCACAGATTCTTGAGGCGGACTATCTACTGGGTAGCGAGACGGTCGAGGACAAGCGCCGTGGCGGCTTGATGTCGGAGACGGTGGGCGAGTCGTCCAACATGTTCCGACCTGGAAAGCCCATTGTCCTTCCAGTATCCAATCGCGCTATGAAAGCGTTGGCTGGTTATATTCTTCTAGGAAGACGCGTGGGGCGCGGATAATAGTGGACGCTAAAGCTGTCGCTACGCTCCGCGAGAGAGTCGTCAACGGCTACAATGCTTACACAATGGGTCTGATCGGGGTTGTTCAGACGACCGCAGCGCGTCTGCCGCTAGGGTCGCATGACGATGAGTTTTGGGGCGGCGTGTCGTCGCTAACTCGGTTGAGCAGAGGTCTAATTCGTCAGGAGATCGAACTTGCGACCTACGCCGTGAAGGTTGCCGCCATCGCAGATGTAACCAGTGACAGTGGGGTTACCGCAACGTCGGTCTTCGAGTCGATCATTGAGGGTGACATCGGCGAGATGATGATCAATAACATGCGTTTCGCCACGAACGACATTCTGGCGCAAATGGAGCGTGATGCCAGAACGCTGAAGCAGATGTATGACCAGATTGCCTACCAATCGAAGCTTCGCTTCGTTAATGGTGCGTCGGCGGCTTCAGCGGGCAAAGCGGCGAATGTGGAGGTTGGCTTCATGTTCATGGACAGAGCTGGTAGACGCTGGAAGAGTGATCGTTACGTGCGGACCCGCGTCAACATACACCTCGTACAGACGTACAACGAAACGTATCTCTACGGCATGAAGGTGGCTGGGCTGGATGAAGCGGAACTGCGCTACGCGGACCCAGAACACGAACGTAATGGATATCGGTTCTCTATAAGCGGTAGTGGTGAGTGGCCGTCCTATGTAGATGTCCGCGATAACATATTGAAGCCGAATAGTTTGGCCCTAGTAAAAAAGTCATCAATGACTTATAATCGAGGCGACACAGATGGCGTTTAAAGGAAACGTACCTTGCACCATTCGCAAGCTAACCGACAAGACAGATGTATACGGTCAGCGGGTGCGAGATGCAAAGGGGAAATCGGCGAAATGCGGCATTGTTCGACTTGAGGTTGGACAAGAAAAAACCTCAGTGCGCGTGGATAGCTCGGCAACCCGAGCACATGCAGACGAGGTAACGGCTCAGTCGCGCATCCTGTTTGAACGTCATGTGGATATTGCTATCGGGGATCAGGTTGAGGTTCACGGCTACACGCTGGAAGTCACTTCGGTCTTTCCACGATACACAGTGAACGGGCAACTAGATCATTTCCAAGTGGATTTGATGGTATGGGCTTCAAGGTAAAGGACATCGGAATTGCGATGCGCCTCGAAAATATCGCGAAGCGGACTAATAAAGCTGCAACGCGTGAACTGGAGCGCGGCGCAATAGCCATTCGGGATTTGGCGAGAGATTTCGCGCCGGTAGACGAAGGTTTCTTGGAAGAGTCGATCACGGTTGATCATGATCGCGGCGGTATTAATCGCAGGAATCGTTACAGCGTGTACGTAGACGATTCCCTAGAGGTAGACGCCAAGACAAAGGTTGGTGATTACGCAAGGCTGGTGCATGAAGGTATCGGCAAGGCGTATGGACAAGGGCCGGGTTCGCTAGAGAAGGCAGCGCAACTTGGTGTTGAAGTGGGACCGTTTTTTATGACGCGGGCGCTCGAAGAGCTTGAAGGTGACATTCGCAGGCGCATCGCGACCGCATTGAAAAAGACGCTGAAATGAAACTGGAACCGTTAGCAGAGTGGTTAGAGTGTCAGGGCTTCGGGAAGCGAGGCAAGGACATCTTTGTTCATCACATGCCGGAACGCGCCAGTAAGGGTGTCTTGATGACAGTTCCGTTGGTAGGTCAACGGACGTACCCAGACTTACCTGACCTGAGACGAAGCCGCTTCCAAGTAATCGTGAGGGGCTATGACTATCAGGAAGGTCTGGAGAAAGCTTGGGCGCTACAAGAGGCGCTCACCTGGGATGATAGGGCCGAGGTGTTGAATGACGAGATACAGATCGTTCACATGTTCCCGAGACATGACCCGATCCCATTTCCGTATTCCAAGGGTGACCTCTTGGAGATCGCCGTCACATTCGATGCTGCATACTTTTTGTGCAATGACTGACTTTAGCTAAAGGTAAAGGAGAAACAACTCATGGGTTGCAATACTCAAAACGTGAAACTTGGCGCTTGCTTCGTCAAGTATGATGGCGTCGATCTTGGTCTGACCAAGGGCGGCGTCGAAGTTGAAGTGTCTACCGAAACCTACGATGTAACCGTAGATCAGTTCGGCGAGACTCTGGTTAACTCGATTATCCAGAAACGTGAAGTGAAGGTTAGCGTGCCGCTGGCCGAAACCACACTTGAGAACCTGATTCGCGTGATGCCTGGCGCAACGATGGTTGACACCGGCACCAAAGGCGTGTGGACTCTTGACGAAGCTGTGGCTCAGAACACTACTGAATACACTGTTACCATTGACGGCACTGCGTACAGCTACACCTCGGACGCAGATGCTACCGAAGATGAGATTCTGGCTGGTCTGGCTGACGCTATCAACCTGTCCGGTCAGGCTCCGGTTACGGCCGTTGCAACTGCAGGCGTTTCGCTCGTTCTGACTGCAAAGGTTTCAGGCTACACCCCGACCATCACTGTCAGCGGCGGCACCCTGGCTTCCGTCAATACTACCCCGCCGGTCGCTGGCGTGAAGCGCGTTGACGTGTCGGATGCCGTTAACACTGATCTGCTGTCGCTGGCTCGCGAACTGGTTCTGCACCCGAAAGCACTGCCGTTCAGCAACAAGTCGGAAGACTTCATTATCCCGCTGGCCGCGACCGCTGGCGCTATCAGCTTCGCCTACAAGCACGACGAAGAGCGCGTGTTTAACGTCGAGTTCATGGGCTACGTGGATTGCGGTCAGAGCCCGGCAATTCTGTTCAAGTTTGGCGATTCATCGGCCAGCTAAATAAGTCAGCACTGACTAACCCCTCCCTTCGGGGAGGGGATTCGCACTAACACTTGGGAGAACAAAACAATGTCCAGCACTTTGAACCTTGACGAACTCGCCTCCGAAAAGCGCGTAGTGACCCTTAAGGGCGTCAGCTACGAGATGAAAGAGATGTCGGTATCCGATTTCATCGAATTGACTCGTATCTCGGAAAACCTTTCTGACGACATGCCGCCGTCCGAACAGATGGAACTAATGGTGCGGATGATTCAGATGAGCTTTCCCGAAATGCCCAAAGAAGTTCTGCATGGTCTGAATATCCGCCAGCTTAACAAGATCACAGAATTCGCCCAGGCAACCAAGTTTGAGGACGAAGAGGGAAACTAAGGGAAGGGAAAATAGAGGCCATTGATTTTGGCTTTCTGTTTTCCCGCTTTGTGAAGTTCTACGGCATGTCCTATCAAGCTGTTATGGATATGCCCGTCAAAGCGTTCTGGATGATGACTGGGATGATTCCTCGCGTTGCCGCTGAATATGACATACGCGAGCTTTCCGTATCAGTACACGCACAGTTAGGCGAAAGAGCGATGGAGTTCCGAAAGTCTCTTGAGAAGGCTATGGGCAAGATCGTAATCGAAGAAGAGGTTCTAGACCTCGATGGTTGGAACTCACTAAAGACTCTTGCTGGCTGAGGTAATCAATGGCCGTTGGCGATCTGGTAATCGAACTTGAACTAGACGACAAGCAATTCACCGTAAGGATGAAGAATGCCGGTCGCATCGTTAACCAGTTTAAGGATCAACTGAATCAAGGTACGCGCTCCGTCAGAGGTATGGAGAAGGCTCTCGGCGGCTTGTTGCCTAGCTTCACGCGACTGGTGACTATCGCTGGTCTTGCGCGTCACGCCGTCTACAACCTGCACATGGTCACTAGCGGGTGGATCAACGGCATCATCCAGGCTAACGCTCACCTTGAGCGTATGGAAACCCTGCTGCGCGGCATGAGCAAGGCTCAGACACAGGACGGCATGATTGCCGAGGCCGCGAAGGACATGGAACACCTCGTTGAGATGGCGAAGACTGCGCCATTCTCGCTGAACGAGATGGCTAATACGATGGTGAAGTTCAAATCCGTCGGGCTTGATCCTACCAATGGCTCGATGCGAGCACTAGTTGATGCGGTCGCAAACTTCGGCGGAACCGACCAAATTCTTCATCGCGCAACCGTCGCTATTCAGCAGATGGCGGGTAAGGGCGTCATCTCAATGGAAGAACTGCGACAGCAGTTGGGTGAAGCCGTTCCGAATGCAATGGTGCTTATGGCTCGCTCCATGGGCATGTCAGTCGGTCAGTTGGTTGATGAAATCTCTAAGGGTCGCGTAAAGGCCAAGCCGGCACTTGAGCGTCTCTTTGCTGAATTCCAGCTGACGATGGCCGGCTCGTCTCAACGCATGATGCAGACCTGGACAGGCATGACTCAGCGTTTGATGGTGTCGTGGCAGCTGTTCCTGAAGGAGATTGGCGACACGGGGATGTTCGATGCGTGGAAGGAGGTTCTTCAGGAACTGATCACCACGATGGACTCTTCGCAGGCGAAAACCTTTGCACAGTCTCTCGGCGAGTCTTTGAAGTGGTTGGCTAATCAGGTAAGAGATTTGGTCATCGCTTTCCGCGAGAATTATGGCGCTATCCGCGAATGGATGACGGTAGCGGTCAATGTCGCGAAGATGCTCGGCGGTTTCCTGATCGCCAGTACAGCAGCAAAAGCAATTGGAATGCTGACCGGCGTTGTAGTTGGGCTGACAGCCGGGCTTTTGAAGTTTCTCTCTGTCGGCAAGAACGTAGCTCTTTGGTTTGTGGGGTTTAAAACTGTCAGTCTTGCGGCTGTAGCAACAGGCGCCGGTTTCAGAACCGTGCTGCTTGGTATTGGTCGCGGATTTCTCGCAATGCTTGGCCCGGTAGGTGCAGTAATCACCGCATTGTCTCTGTTCGGTGACAAAATTCCCTATGTAGGTAAGGCCCTTGACTGGTTGGTTGGAAAGTTGAAGGATGGGGCAAATTGGTTCTTAAATCTCTTCAACTCGGCCGAGAATGCATCTGATCGCATTATCGCCAGTATGGGTGAGGCTGCGTCGAAGAACGACATCGACGTGCTAGAGAAAAAGGTCAAAGAGCTAAAAGACAGACTAAAGGAGC
>CALKWL010000107.1 GCA_938004235.1 uncultured Gammaproteobacteria bacterium | reverse complement strand
ACCGCCACCTTGGCTATGCCAATACCGAGTTCAACGCCCTCAAAACCTGGACGGAATTTTTCAACCGCCTGACAGGCGTAACCATCGGCTTTCTTTCCATGTGGACACTGTGGGCTGCCTGGCGCGTGCGCCGTGAAATGAAACCCGTATTCTGGTACGCCCTGAGCGCCTTTCTGCTTGTAGGCTTCAATGGCTGGCTAGGCAAAGTCGTTGTGAGCAGCAATCTGCACCCAGTATTGATTACCACCCACATGATGGCCTCCCTGCTCGTCGTCGCCAGTCTGATCCTGGCCATTAGTCACGCCACGCGCGATACCCTGAGCATGAGCCTCCAAGGCGCTCAACTCACGCGCATCTGGCTGGTTTTGGGCATGATTTTGAGTATTGTGCAAATCGCGCTCGGCGTTCAGGTACGCGAACGCATCGACATCATTTCCGTCGGCCTCAATTATGCCGAACGTGCAAGCTGGATCGGCCAGGTCGGCGCTCCGCTAAGCACGCACGTCCTCGGCGCCATGCTGGTCGTGGCCTACAACCTTTGGCTGGCATGGCGCGTGCTCTGTCATGCAGACAATGCCGTCGCGCAAAACCTGGCGCGCGCCCTGATGGCGCTGGTTATCGTCGAACTGATGTTCGGTCTGGGATTGGCGCTGCTTGGTTTCCCCGCCTTTTTGCAACCGCTGCACCTGATGTTCGCCGCCATGATTTTCGGCGTGCAAATGACCCTGTTTGGTGCGGCGCACCACGCGTTGAGCCGTAAGCCTGTGACGCGCTCAGCGTAAGCGGAGGGCTCGTGCTAAACTCGCGATCGTAACAATCACGGATCGACCCCGCCATGCCGCTTAAAGCCAACCAAATGCGCCATTTGCGCAGCCTCGCACACAACCTCAAGCCCGTCGTGCTTTTGGGGCAGCATGGCTTGACTGAACCCGTCATGACTGAAATCGAACTTGCACTGGAACACCACGAGCTCATCAAGATCCGGGTTCCCGGCATGGAGCGCGACGACAAACGCGATGTAATCGAGGTGATCTGCGAGCGCACAGGCGCCGACCTGGTTCAAGCGATTGGTCACATGGCCGTACTTTTTCGCAAGCGCGCCAAAGACTCGCAAATCAACCTGCCGCATTAACTCCGCCCGGCTTGCTGGTTGTGCCGCTCTACCAACTCAATCCAAACAACATCCAGTTTCCCGACCCCCGCGAAGCTCTCGCTGACCCCAACGGATTGCTCGCTATCGGCGGCGACCTTTCCCCCGCGCGCCTGCTGCAAGCCTATCGCCATGGCATCTTCCCCTGGTTTTCACCCGACGACCCCATTCTGTGGTGGTCGCCCGACCCGCGCACCGTCCTTTTTCCCGACCAGATCAAAATTCACCGCATCCTGCGCAAGACGCTAAAAAATCATCCCTTCGACATTCACGTCAACCGGGACTTTGCGGCGGTACTCCATGCCTGCGCCGCACCGCGAGAACACCAGAGCGGCACCTGGATCACCCCCGAAATGCAGCAGGCCTACCTGCGGCTGCACAGTATGGGCTACGCCTTCAGCGTTGAAAGCTGGCGGGATAATGTCCTAGCGGGGGGATTGTACGGCGTAAAAATCGGACATGTGTTCTTTGGCGAGTCCATGTTCACCCGCGTATCCGACGCATCCAAAGCCGCCCTCATCGCACTTTGCCAAGGCGCGTTGGGTTTTGTTCCGGCTGTCGTCGATTGCCAGTTTTCTACCGATCATTTGCTCAGTCTCGGCGCCACCCCCATCCCGCGCCACGAATTTCTAGCGTTGCTCGCCCGTTACGCCTATTGATGCGGCACAAGTTAGGCACGAACCTAGCAGTCTGTCGGACTTGAGACGAACTGGCTGCAAAAGCCGCAGACCGGTTCATATTTCACCGATTTTTTTAGCCAATAGTCCCTGCTATTGCCAAAAAATCGGCGTTGCTGTTTTCGGTCGGCGGCTTTTTCGCTTCAGCCGCTCAAGTCCGACAGGCTGCCAGATCAGGCTTTAGTCCGATATGTCGGCATCCATGCTGGCCTCCAATCACGGATAACGCTGGCTGAATCAATATCAAACCAATGTCAAAGTAATATACTGCGATATTTATTTCTCATAAGCCCCACTCATCAAACATAAGACACTCCAATGAGTTTGCTTATCAAGCCCATGCTAGAGTGCCCGGCGTCAAAGCACTCCCTCGCATGTCCGCACCTCCTGGCTTGGCACTAAGTAACTGCTGATTTATTCCATCCTATGGAACAAATCAGCTCGCTCATCGAGGTACACGCACGCGATGGCTTTCACGAAGCAAAGACTTACGTCTTTGTTCGTGTTGGGACATTCTGCCCCAGGCGGGAAACGCTGAATAAATAAGCGTTTCCCTAAGGAACATGCGAATTCAGACTTCAACGGCAGAGGCATAACCATGGCACACATTGTCATTTTGGGCGCAGGCGTCGGCGGAATGCCCGCCGCATACGAGGCACGTGAACTTTTGGGCAAAGAGCACCAAATCACGGTTATCAACGCAACCGACTACTTTCAGTTCACCCCCTCCAATCCGTGGGTTGCCGTCGGTTGGCGCACACGGGACGAAATCACCTTCCCGATCGAACCCTATCTCAAGCGTAAAGGCATCAGCTTCATTCACGCCAGCGCGAGCAAGCTCGATCCCGCGGCAAAAACCGTGCATCTGGATAACGGCAGCAGCGTCAGCTACGACTACCTGATTATCACTACCGGACCGAAACTGAATTTCGCGGCCATAGAAGGCGCAGGTCCCCACGGCGGCCATACCCATTCCGTGTGCACTGTCGATCATGCCGAACTCGCCTATGCCGACTTCCAGAAGCTCTGCGAAAACCCCGGCCCGGTCATTGTCGGTGCATTTCAGGGCGCCAGCTGCTACGGTCCGGCGTATGAATATGTTTTCATTCTTGACGCCGCCCTGCGCAAGAAAAAGATTCGCGACAAAGTGCCCATCACCTTCGTGACCGCTGAGCCCTACATCGGCCACCTCGGCCTCGGCGGCGTCGGCGATTCCAAAGGAATGCTCGAATCCGAGCTGCGTATGCACGACATCAAATGGATCTGCAACGCCAAGACCACCAAGGTCGAAGCCGGAAAAATGCACATTGAAGAGCTCGACATGCAGGGTGCGGTGGTCAAAACCCACGAAATGGCCTTCAAACACTCCATGATGCTGCCGCCCTTCCGCGGCGTGGATACCGTAGCCGCCGTTGAAGGCATGGTCAACCCGGGCGGATTCGTGCTGATTAACGACATGCAGCGCAACCCCAAATACCCCAGCATCTACTCGGCGGGCGTGTGCGTCGCCATTCCCCCGGTCGAGGCCACGCCTGTTCCCGTTGGCACGCCGAAAACCGGTTACATGATCGAATCCATGGTCACCGCCATCGTGCACAACATCGAGCAGGAGCTCAAAGGCGAAGAACCCACCCACAAGGGCACCTGGCAAGCCATCTGCCTAGCCGACATGGGTGACCGCGGCGCCGCGTTCATCGCCCTGCCGCAAATCCCTCCGCGCAACGTCAACTGGTTTGCCAAGGGCAAATGGGTGCATCTCGCCAAAATCGCCTTCGAGAAGTATTTCATCCGCAAGATGAAATCCGGCAGCTCAGAGCCGATTTATGAGAAATACATCATGAAAGCCATCGGTATCGCGCGCTTGTCAAAGTGATTATGTGACCCGATAAAGCCTTGAATGAGCCCCCACCTGTTGGGGGCTTTTTCATTCCGCGACAGTTATTGGATTGATTATTGATTCAGCCATCCCGTTCTGTTTTAAACCATGACATTGCCCCAACCTTGGTCAAAAGTTCAAACCTCACCTGGCCGAGTCAATAAAACCTCCCGCATCACCGCCGTGGCATAACTCCCCGCAGGCAGCACAAACCCGACGCTTAACCAACGCTTCGCTGCATCGATACGCCAGTGCATTTCACGCGGAATCACCCGCAGCGGACGACGCGCCGCCTCCAGGCCTTCGCGCACCAAACCTTCGGCCAGCATGGAATCCGCTGCAATGACTTCCTGCTCCAACGTCGCACACACATCCTGCGCCTGCGTGCCCTCCTTGCCCCAGAGCGGACCGCTGGTATGCACATCCCCAGAAGCCAACCTCCCGCCCAAAGCTTCATCGCCCGGCTCGGCAATAAAAAAGCTGTGACGCCCATCCAGCATCAAGGCTTCACCCGGCAAGGCTTCCAGCCAGTTTCCCGCCTGAATACGCCGCGCCAGCACGGCATTGAACAACTCACTACGCGCCGTGGACAACAACATGCCTTGCTGTCCGCGATGCGGCGGCTTGCCGCCCGCGAACCAGGTACGCACCGCGTCGAGATTGCCGCCCTCATGGCCGAAACGCTGTTCAGCGAACCAGTTGGGCACGCCGTCGCGGGCGATGCGTTCCAGCCGCTCGGGCAGACTGGCGAGATCGCCTTGCAGATCGCGCAACGTCAGCAGGAAACGATTGGCGCGGTGCGTGCCCCGGCGCAGTTTGCGACTGTGGCGAGTAATGACCACGATTTCCGCCGCCGTCTTCTCGCCCAGCGCGGCCCAATTCACCGCTTGACGCGGCGCGGGCAGGCTGAACCACTGCGTGGTGACGGCATGGCGATCCTTCAGGCCGGAATACCCCACATCACGTTCAGCACACCCGGCCAAACGGCTGAGCTGCTTGGCGATCCAGGCGGTATTTTCACCGCGTTTGCGCACTGCGAGCCACAGATGCTCGCCGCGCCCCTCCGGCACAAACCCCAGCATTTCATCCACAACGAAATCCTCGGGATGGGTACGCAACAGACCGCGAACAGCGGGCAAACCGTAGGCGTAGGGCAGATTCATTGTATTTCCATGGCATATTCAAAGAATCGGCATTGTGCCATCCTTTAGTCATGCAACACCCCCTCGATCAAAGCCCCGCCTCACTCTGTGCTGACCTGCTTGCCCAGAATGGCGAGCATTCGTTGCTGCGCGAGGCCTGTGCGCAGACCAGCACCGTTTGGGATGGCGACCCCACTCGCCCGCGCGGCGCACGGGTCGCGCTGCTGCTGAGCGAGCTCAAAGCCGATCCGGATACGCTGCTTGCCGCAACTCTTGGCGATCCACGCCTGCGCGCGCAGTTCAACGAGCGCAAGATGGCGCAGCATTACGGCGCATCGGTCGCACGCATGGTGGCGGAGCTGCATCGCCTGAATACGTTCAGCGAAACCCGCATGGCGCTGGAAAACCCGCAGCAGGCGGAAAACCTGCGCCGCCTGCTGCTGGCCATGGTGAGCGATGTGCGCGTCATTCTCATCAAGCTCGCCTATCGTTTGGAACGCCTGCGCGCCCTGCCCCTGGTGGACGACGTGGACCTACGCCGCTGGGTGGTGCGCGAAACGCTGGCGCTGTTCACCCCGCTCGCGCATCGACTCGGCCTGGGGCAACTGAAGTGGGAAATGGAGGATCTCGCCTTTCGCCATCTGGAACCCGAGACCTACAAACGTATCGCCAGCCTGCTGGATGAGCGTCGCGTGGAGCGCGAGAGCTATATCGTCGAGGTCAGGCAACAACTCGAACAGGCGCTGCTCCACGAAGGCATCCGCGCCAAGGTGTACGGTCGCCCCAAGCATCTGTACAGCATTTTTGAAAAAATGCGCCGCAAGAAACTGGGCTTTGAACAGCTTTTCGATGTACGCGCCCTGCGCGTGCAGGCCGAAAGCCTTAGCGACTGTTACGCGGCACTCAGCGTGGTGCATACCTTGTGGCAACCCATCGCCAGCGAGTATGACGATTACATTGCTCACCCCAAACCCAACGGCTATCAATCCCTGCATACCGCCGTGCATGCGCTGCACGGTAAAACCCTGGAAGTGCAAATACGCACGGCGGCCATGCACGATCAGGCCGAGCTAGGCGTGGCGGCGCACTGGCGTTACAAGGAAGGCGGCAAGCCTCGCGGCGACAGTTTTGAAGACGATCTGGAGCGCCTGCGCCTTGCTTTGGAGGAAGGTGAAGGCGGTGCACTGCATGCCCGTAGCGTGTATGTTTTTACCCCCAAGGGGCATGTCATGGAATTGCCGCAGGGCGCCACACCGCTGGATCTGGCCTACAGTCTGCACACCGAGCTTGGCCACCAGTGCAAGGGCGCCAAAATCAATGGTCGCCTGATGCCGCTCAACACCCCGCTGAAAAACACCGACCGGGTGGAGTTGATGCGCGCGCCGCAAGGCACACCCAACCGTGAATGGGCCGATGCCAAAAGCGGCTATCTGGTGTCCAAGGGCGCCCGCGCCAAAGTACGCGCCTGGTTCAAGCAACGCGAACGCGACAGTGCGCGCGAAGAAGGACATGCGCATTGGGACAAAACCGTACGCCGTCTTGGACTTTCGCGCGAACAGCGCGAGCTGTTGTTGCACAAACTCAAGTGCAAAAGCGAAACCGCCGCCTGGGAAGGCCTCGGCGAAGGGCGTATTTCTCATACCGTTTTTCTGGAGGCGGCGCGCGCCGCGCTGGCGCAGGCGAGCGCGGCGGAGAATGACAAGACGCTGCCGCGCCGGCTGGCAACCAGCGCTATTCCGCGTCACCTGAGCCTCGAAGGTTTGCAGGCTGAGCCCGCGCGCTGCTGCAATCCCATGCCGGGCGACCCCATCGTCGGCTTTATCACCCGAGGCCAAGGCCTGCGCCTGCATCGCAGCGACTGCCGCAACCTCGACCAACTTCGCCGCACGCAAGGCGAGCGGCTGATTGAAGTGGAATGGCCCTACCTGCAAGACGTGGCCGTACGCGCCGAATTGCTGGTTCTGGGTGAGGATCGCGCGGAGTTTTTAAGCGACATCAGCCATGTCCTGTCCATGTTCAAGGCGCGCGTCAACGCCATTGAAAGCTCCCGCGACAAACGCACCGAGCAAGTGCGTATGCGCCTGAAACTCGAACTGCCCAGCCTGGATAACTTGCAACCCCTGATCGACAGGCTGGGCGCCGTAGACGGCATGGACGAAGTCAGACGCGTCTAGCCGTCTGTCGAACTTGCTGCAAAAGCCGCTCAAATCCGACAGACGGCTAACGGAGCAACACCGCCCCGGCTCATCCTGTAAACTATGCTGCATTAAACGTCGCGAATTTAAGGAGCCTGCCATGCTATCGGTCTCAGATCATCCCGGCCTGGTTGAACAATTGCGCACCCAATGGTGCAGCGAAACCATGAAAACCAGCGAATACGCCACCTTTCTCGAATACTGCGAACTGGTGGAATACCAACAAGGCGACACCATTGCCGACATTGGCGAAGTGGGTGAATCCCTCTATTTCGTGGTTGAAGGCGAAGTGGCGCTGGTCACGGGCAGCACCGCCAGCGAGGTTGAAGTCGGTCGCATCCATGAAGGTGAACTCATGGGCGAAATGAGCTTCTTCGACCGCAAGCCGCGTCAGGTTCGCCTCAAGGCCGCCACCCCACGCGACCGCCTGCTCAAGCTCACCCGCCCGATGTACAAGCGCCTGCGTATCGAACACCCCTACATCGCGGTGAACCTGCTCGAATACGCCATCATTAGTCTCGACCACCTGTTCCGTCGCGCCAGCGAGGACGTTTCCAACCTCAATCTTTATGTATTTGGCAGCGGCAAGAAGTAATCCCCATGGCTCAATATATTTTCACCATGAACGGCGTGGGCAAAATTGTCCCGCCGAAAAAATTCATCCTCAAGGATATTTATCTCAACTTTTTCCCCGGCGCGAAAATCGGTGTGCTCGGCTACAACGGCGCGGGCAAGTCCACCCTGCTGCGCATCATGGCCGGTGTGGACAAGGACATCGTCGGCGAGGCGCGCCCGCAACCGGGCATCAAGATCGGCTATCTACCGCAGGAACCGCAGCTCAATCCCGACAAGGACGTGCGCGGCAATGTGATGGAGGGCGTGGGCGAAATCGCCGCGTGGCTTACGCGGTTCAATGAAATCAGCAACGAATTCGCCAACCCGGATGCTGATTTTGACAAGCTGCTGGCCGAACAGGCCGAATTGCAGGACAAGATCGACGCCTCCGGCGGCTGGGACATCGACCGCAAGCTGGAAATCGCCGCCGACGCGCTGCGCCTGCCGCCTTGGGATGCCGACGTGAATCATCTCTCCGGCGGTGAAAAGCGCCGCGTGGCGCTGTGCCGTCTGCTGCTTTCCAACCCCGACATGCTGATCCTCGACGAACCGACCAACCATCTGGACGCCGAATCCGTCGCCTGGCTGGAGCGCTTCCTCCAGGACTTCCCCGGCACCGTGGTCGCCGTCACCCACGACCGCTACTTCCTCGACAATGTGGCGGGCTGGATTCTGGAACTCGACCGCGGCCAAGGAATCCCCTTCGAGGGCAATTATTCGCAATGGCTGGAAGCCAAGGAAAAGCGTCTGGCGCAGGAAGAAAAGACCGAATCCGCACGCCACAAGGCGATGGCGCAGGAACTGGAATGGGTGCGCCAGGGCGCGAAAGGCCGCCAGGCCAAGTCCAAGGCGCGTCTGGCGCGCTTTGAAGAAATGCAATCCGTCGAATTCCAGAAGCGCTCCGAAACCAACGAGCTGTACATCCCGCCGGGGCCGCGCTTGGGCGACAAGGTGATCGAAGTCGAAAACCTGTCCAAAGGCTTTGGCGAGCGCGTGCTCTACCAGGGCATGAGCTTCTCGGTGCCCAAGGGCGCGGTGGTCGGCATCATCGGCCCGAACGGCGTGGGCAAGTCCACCCTGTTCAAAATGCTCACCGGCCAGGAAAAACCGGACTCCGGCAGCATTACCCTCGGCGAAACCGTGCAACTGGCCTGCGTCGATCAAAGCCGCGATGCGCTGGACGACAAAAAAACCGTGTGGCAGGAAGTCTCCGACGGGCTGGAGACCATCCAGGTCGGCAGCTTCCAGATGCCTTCGCGCGCCTATCTTGGCCGTTTCAACTTCAAGGGCGAGTCGCAGCAGAAGTTCATCAAGGATCTCTCCGGCGGCGAGCGTAATCGCGTCCACCTCGCCAAGCTGCTCAAATCCGGCGGCAATGTAATTCTGCTCGACGAACCGACCAACGACCTGGACGTGGAAACCCTGCGCGCGCTGGAACAGGCGATTCTCGACTTCCCCGGCGACGTGCTGGTGATCTCGCACGACCGCTGGTTCCTCGACCGCATCGCCACCCACATCCTCGCCTTCGAGGACGACGGAGGCGTGGTGTTCTTCCAGGGCAATTTCCAGGACTACGAGGCAGACCGTCACCGTCGCCTGGGCACCGATGCCGACCAGCCCAAGCGTTTGAAGTACAAACGACTGGAGTCGTAAATGACAGGCTCGTTGCGCACTCTGCTTTTCCTCGGCGCGGCGTGCGGCCTGGTTGCTTGCGCCTCGCCGCGTCCTGTCGCGCCGACGGGAGAGGCCGCTGAACGCCCTTTCCAGCGTGACTACAGCGAAGATTATCTGGTCAGTTGTCAAGCCGCGCATCGTGCCTTGCTGGGAGACGGCTTTCTTATGGACATCGAAGCCAAAGACAAGCTCAAGGCGCGCAAGTCTTACCGCATCGACAATGAGCGCGGCAGCGTGGTGGAGATGACCATTACCTGCCTGCCCAATGCCGACGGATCGAGCACCATGTACGCCAACGGTCTACGCAGCGCCTACGAGCTGAAAAAATCGTCCACCTCGGCCAGCGTGGGCGTTAGCGTCTTTGGTTCGCTTTCCGTGCCCATCGGCCAGAGCGCCGACAGCATGGTCAAAACCACGGATGAAACCATTACCGATCCAGTGTTCTATCGCAATTTTTTTGTCTCCGTAGGCAAGATTCTCGATGAAATGCGCTCTGAGCGTATCCAGAAATAAACGCCGCCGCGCCAGCGGCTTTTGCAGCCAGATCGTCTCAAGTTCGACAGGCTGCTAAGCATTCACCAGCCTGAAATGAGCGCTCTGTAGGCTCGCGGGGTTTTTCCACAACCCGTGAGCCTGCCCATGTCGAATGTCAACGATTCTCGCCGCCAATTCCTGCAACACATGGCTGTCGGTACAGCTGCCGCGACCGCCGGCCTAAGCCTTAGCGGCTGTGGCGGGGATGATGTCGCCGTTCTTCCCGCCCCAACTGTCAGCTTCAACCACGGCATTGCCAGCGGCGACCCTTTGAGCGACCGGGTGATTTTATGGACGCGCGCCACGCCATCGGAAACATTTACGCCGAGCATTGACTGGGAAGTCGCCGCGGATGAATCCTTTGCCAGCATTGTCAGCAAAGGTTCCGCCGCCACCGACGCCAGCAAGGATTACACCGCCAAGGTCGATGCCACCGGTCTCAAGCCGAATCAAACCTATTTCTTCCGCTTCAAGCATGGCACGACCACCTCGCCTGTCGGCCGCACGCGCACCCTGCCGACGGGTAGCGTCAGCCAGGTCAAACTGGGCGTATTCTCCTGCGCCAACTACCCGGCGGGCTACTTCAATGTGTATGCCGAAGCCGCCAAGCGCAGCGATCTGGCCGCCGTCATCCATCTTGGCGACTACATCTACGAATACCCCAAGGACGGCTATGCCTCCGAAGATGCCGTCAAGCTCAACCGCGTGTCCAAGCCGGAAAACGAACTTATCACCCTCTCCGACTACCGCACCCGCTACGCGCAATACCGCAGCGACGCCGACTTGCAAACCATCCATGCCAAGCTGCCGTTCATCTGCATTTGGGATGACCACGAAGTCTCCAACGACGCCTACAAAGACGGCGCCGAAAACCATGACGCCAACAAGGAAGGCTCGTTCACCGCACGCCGCAGCGCCGCGCTTCAAGCCTATTACGAGTGGCTGCCCGTGCGTATGCCGGATGCCGGCAATCCGCTGCGCATCTACCGAAGCTTCGACTTCGGCAACCTATTCAGCCTGCACATGCTCGACACCCGCCTGATCGGACGCGACAAGCAGCTGGATTACGCCGACTTCATTAACCCAACCACCGGCGCATTTGACGCCGCTGCCTTCGCTCAGGCCATGGGCAATCCAAACCGCCAGCTGCTAGGCGCTGCACAAACCCAGTGGCTTCAAGGCCAACTTGCCGCTTCGACAGCCGCCTGGCAGATTCTTGGCCAGCAAATCCTGATGGGCAAAATGTACCTGCCCTCGCCGCTGCTGACTCCGACGCCGCAGAATCCAAGCGTCAACTTTGCCCAATACGGCACGATTGCAACAGCCTTCATCACCTATCAGACCATCACCAAGCAATTGGCTGCCGCTGGAATCACCAACCCGACCCCGACCGATTACCTCAATGCCGGCATGACGCAGGAGCAGCTTGCCATCGTGGCCGACCCCAAGAGCCAGGCCATCATTCAGGCGCCCTCCATTCCCTATAACCTGGACGCTTGGGACGGCTACGAGGCTCCGCGCCAGACCGTGTACGGCATGGTCAAGGCACTGGACAAGAACCTGATCGTGATTTCAGGCGACACGCATAATGCATGGGCGAGCAATCTGGACGACATCAACGGCAACCCGATTGGCGTAGAGTTCGCCACCTCCAGCGTGTCATCCCCCGGACTGGAGGAATACATCCCCGGGCAGAACCCGCTGGAACTTGCCGCCGGCGTACAGCAGCTCATCCCGACCCTGAAATATGCCAACACCTACCAGCGCGGCTACATGGTGCTGGACGTGACGCCGCAGGCCGCGACCGCGGAGTGGACGATGGTCAGCACGGTCAAAGCCAAGACCTATACGCTTATCAAGGACAAAACCCTGAAAGTATTGCCGGGCAAGGGGAATCGTCGCATCGTCGCCGTCTCATAAAACCCTGTTCAAAGCCTCGCTGAACCGCGCAGCGAGGCACAAAAAAACCGCCTCAAAAGAGACTTCGCATAGTTTATCTATGCTGCTCTTTTTCGGCGGTTTTTCGTTTGCGCCGCATCCATTGATCGCAATTTTTATTGATACGGCACGCCGAGAGCAACCGACTGCGACTGTGCATCCAACACACGTCGGATTCAAAAATTCTCTGTGCCCTATCAATAACTAGCCTGCCGCAATGAGGACGAAAGTTTATTCCTCCAGCAAAACATCCGCCGTTTGCCCTTCGGCCTGCATCATCCGGCGCAAACGATTAAGCGCATCGATCTGGATCTGACGCACACGCTCACGGGTCACCCCCAGCAATTCGCCGATTGCCTCCAGAGTGTGCGGTTCATAACCACGCAAGCCGAAGCGCCGCTCGATCACTTCACGCTGCTTGGCATCAAGCTGCTGCAACCAGACTCCGACACGTCCATGGAGCAACTCGCCCTGCAACAAATCCGCCGGATCGATATTGTTTTCGTCCGGGATCATCTCCAGCAATGAATGATCCGGATCATCGTGCAACGGCGTACTCATTGAAGTAATCCGCTCGCCATAACGCATATGGCGCTGCACATCGTCCACATCGCGATCCAGCACTTCGGCAATCTCGCCCACGCTTGCCTCATGGTGCTGATCCTGGGCGATTTTACGCGCGGCACGCTTGTAGGCATTCAACTCCTTGGCGATATGAATCGGCAAACGCACCGTACGCCCCTGATTCATCAACGCACGCTCAATGGTCTGACGAATCCACCATGTGCCATAGGTAGAAAAACGAAAACCCCTTTCGGGGTCAAATTTTTCTACGGCGCGCAGCAGACCAAGGTTGCCTTCTTCGATCAGATCCGCCAACTCCAGGCCGCGATACATGTAACGCCGGGCAATTTTCACCACCAGGCGCAGATTACACACAATCATGCGCTCACGCGCAACCCTATCCCCCTTCAGAGCCAGACGGGCGTAATGTTGCTCATCTTCAGGGCTGAGATCGAAACGAACTGGCACCTGTATTCTCAGGATATCCCCATGGCCCCGCCGGCAACCACCTTTGTGTTCGAAGGCGACACCACGCTGTATGAACTGCTGGGCAGTGTGACAGAGTCGGAAACGATAGAGGAATTCGATCCGAACTTCGACATGGTATTGAAATATTTTTCCGATGAGGCCATCTTTCA
>CALKWL010000106.1 GCA_938004235.1 uncultured Gammaproteobacteria bacterium | reverse complement strand
CCACCGAGATCTACACTCTTTCCCTACACGACGCTCTTCCGATCTGCTTGAGGGCAACACACTGGTTGTGCGTGGTGTGGAAAAGCTCTCTGGTGCGCCGGTGATGGCAACTGATTTGCGTGCGTCTGCCAGCCTGATCCTTGCCGGATTGGTGGCCGAAGGTGAAACCGAGGTCAGCCGTATCTATCACATTGATCGCGGCTACGACTCAATCGAAGAAAAGCTGGCCAAACTTGGCGCAAATATCCGCCGTGTACCGGCATGAGGATGAAGCATGCTTGATAGCTTAACCATAGGCCTGTCCAAAGGCCGTATCTACAAGGAAACCCTGCCGCTGTTGGCGGCCGCAGGCATCGTGCCGAGCGAAGACCCGGAAACCAGCCGCAAGTTGATTCTGGATACGAATGTCCCCGGCGTGCGTGTGGTGCTGCTGCGTGCTTCGGATGTGCCCACCTATGTCGAATATGGCGCGGCGGATGTCGGCGTGGCGGGCAAGGACGTGTTGATGGAGCATGGCGGCGACGGCCTGTATGAGCCGCTGGATTTGAACATTGCACGCTGCCGCCTGATGGTGGCGGGCAAGCCGGGTGTGCTCGAAGGTCGGCATCGTTTGCGCGTGGCCACCAAATATGTCGAAAGCGCACGCGCCCACTTTGCCCGTCAGGGCCGTCAGATCGAGGTCATCAAGCTCTACGGTTCGATGGAACTTGCACCGCTGGTGGGCCTGGGTGATTGCATTGTCGATGTGGTCGATACCGGCAACACCTTGCGTGCCAATGGCCTGGAACCGCTGGAGCATATTGCCGACATCAGCTCGCGTTTAATCGTGAATCGCACCGCCATGAAGATGAAATCGGCACGGCTGCGTGAATTTATCGAACATATGAGCAACGCAGTGCAGGCGCGTGGCTGACTTTCATAAGCCGTGGGATAAGCCATCGGCGGAGTTTCTTTGCAGGCCAAACAAAGGAGGAGTTGATCATGTGCCATTTAATCGCCAAAATCGACGAAGAAGCCAGCCGCTTGCCCCCTGAGTTTCAGGCGGAGGTTCTTGATTTTATTGCGTATTTGAACGAGCGACGCAAGCTTGATATGACGTGGCTCGAACAAGCCTGGGGAGCGGCACCCGACTTCCCTGATCGTGTGCAACAGCCGCCGTTATCTGATGTACAGAGCGTGTAATGCGTTACCTTCTGGACACTAATGTTTGTATTGAAATTTTGCGTGGGCGTGATGCGCTACTCAAGGCACGCCTTGCGACGCAAAGTCTGCAAAAATTGGTTTTATGCAGCGTAGTTTGGGCAGAACTACACTTCGGTGCGCGTCTGGCGAATAATTCAGCGCAAGAGTTTGCGCGGCTGCGCCATGCGTTTGGACATTGGTCGCGTCTGCCATTCGACGATGCCGCAGCCGAAGCTTATGGTGATATTCGCGCACATCTTCAGCGTACGGGACGCATGATAGGCGCAAACGATTTATTGATTGCCGCGATAGCCCAATCTCGCGAGTTCACCTTGGTAACTCATAACACCAGTGAGTTCTCCCGTGTGCCTGATTTGTCCATTGAAGATTGGCAGGTTGATTCTCAAAACGCCCGCTAAATCCATCCCTCTATGCCCTCTGTGGCTTAATTCGAAACTATGAATATCCAAAGACTCTCGACTTTTGAAGCTGATTTCCAAACCCGCCTGCAAGCCCTGCTGGAATGGGAATCCGTCTCTGACGACCAGGTTTTTGCCACCGTGCAGGGCATCCTGCGTGATGTGCGAGCGCGGGGTGATGACGCTGTACTCGAATACACCGCGCGCTTCGACCGCTTTCCCGTGCAAACGATGAGCGAGCTTGAAGTTGGCGCGGCACGCATCGACGAGGCGCTGGCGCGCATCCCCGCAGCGCAGCGCGAGGCGCTGGAACAGGCCGCCGAACGCATTCGTCGCTATGCCGAGCGTCAAAAGCTCGAATCGTGGCAGTATCGCGAAGCTGATGGCACCTTGCTCGGGCAGCAAGTCACGCCGCTGGATCGTGTCGGCCTCTACGTTCCGGGCGGCAAGGCCGCCTATCCGTCGTCCGTGCTGATGAACGCCATCCCGGCCAAGGTGGCGGGCGTGGCCGAACTCATCGTGGTCGTCCCTGCGCCACAGGGTGAATTGAATGATCTGGTGCTGGCCGCCTGCCGCATTGCCGGAGCCGACCGCGTCTTCACCATCGGCGGCGCGCAGGGCGTGGCCGCGCTGGCTTACGGCACACAGACCATCCCGCAAGTGGACAAAAGAACCGGCCCCGGCAACATCTATGTCGCCACCGCCAAGCGTCTGGTGTTCGGCACGGTGGGCATCGACATGATTGCCGGGCCGTCCGAAATTGTGGTCGTCTGTGACGGCCAGACCGACCCGGACTGGATCGCTATGGATTTATTCTCGCAGGCCGAACACGACGAACAGGCGCAGTCCATCCTTATCTCCCCGGATGCTGCCTTCCTTGAAGCCGTGGCCGAGGCCGCCGACCGTCTGGTCGAAGAAATGCCGCGCGGCGAAATTATCCGCGCCTCGATGGAAGGGCGGGGCGCACTGATTCATGTGCGCGATTTGGATGAGGCTGCGGATGTCATCAACTTCATCGCCCCGGAACACCTGGAGCTGTCGCTGGACGATGCCGAAGCTTTTTCTCCCAAAATTCGCCACGCGGGCGCCATCTTTATGGGGCGCTACACCGCCGAAGCCTTGGGCGACTACTGTGCGGGGCCGAACCATGTTCTGCCGACCTCACGCACCGCACGCTTTTCCTCGCCTTTGGGGGTGTATGACTTCCAGAAACGTTCGAGTTTGATTGGTTGCTCGGCGCAGGGTGCGTCGGAATTGGGTAAAATTGCTCGTGTATTGGCGGAGGGAGAGGGATTATTCGCGCATGCGGCTTCGGCGGCGTATCGGGTCAGATTTCAACTACCATAGTCAACAGTTCATGAGGGTTTGTTTGATGCGTCACTTCTTTTATCCAAAAGATGATATCGAATTTAAAGAAAATGCTGTTGGTAATTATGTCCGTACAATCGTTATTAATTCGTCTGGTGAAATAATAGAGTCAATTCTGAGGAAAGTTAAGGTTAGGTGGAAGCAGACAAGAAAGAACAACATTGAAACAGACCATCGAATAAAAAGTCTCAATTGCCATGATTGTCTTGTTTATAGCTGGGTGTGCTCTAGTATGTTAGTTTTGTTTGACAATCTCGACTTCATCGAAGAATAATTTTTTAATGGGGTGTTAAAATTGAATCCTTTTCTTAAGTTTTCATTAGTTTTTGGTTTTGCATTTTTTTATGTTTTTTCTTTATCTCTTCCGCACATTAAAAAATGGTACCAAACGCAAGAGTATAACTTTGTTTTGTCATATATTGAAAAGCACAAAAGCGTTTGCAAGTGCGAAGAATCAGCTATAACAAATGATACTGTGAAGAAAAGGCTTAGTCCTTCAGAAATTCTCAGACTCATTCGAGAAGAGGAAAGGGCAAAGAGCCTCCAAGTCGAAGGGGCTACTACTGCTGAATGAGCAATCGTAGGGCGCATTAGCGTAGCGTAATGTGCCAAGTATTTGCGCTAATGCTTGTTCCATTCGGCGGGTTACGCTGCGCTAACCCGCCCTACGGAATGAATGAGGAATAGGATCATGCCCACGATATCGATGTTCTACGGTATTTTGATCTTGATGTATTTTTACGATAACAAGAAACATAGTTGTCCGCATATTCATGCTGAATATGCCGAATATGAAGCGTCAATTTCAATTGATGATGGTTCGGTGCTCAGTGGCAACCTTCCGGCGGCAAAGTTGAAGTTGGTGCAGGCATGGGTTGAGATTCATCGCGAGGATTTGCTCGCCAACTGGAAACTTGCCGTCAATGGCGAGTCCATCTTCAAAATCAGTCCACTTCGGTAGGAGAGGTTATGGATAAGGTTATTAAAGCGATTCCGCTTGATAATTATTGCATTGATATTGAGACCAGCAGTGGGATTTGCGGTATTTTTGATGTCAAACCCTATTTGAATGGTGGCGCATTTGCTCAATTGCGTGATAAGGATTACTTTTCTTCGGTTCGTCCGGCGCATTACGGCATAGCTTGGCCGAATGAACAAGATCGGAAGAGCGTCGTGTAGGGAAAGAGTGTAGATCTCGGTGG
>CALKWL010000105.1 GCA_938004235.1 uncultured Gammaproteobacteria bacterium | reverse complement strand
ACCACCGAGATCTACACTCTTTCCCTACACGACGCTCTTCCGATCTCGCGTACCACATTGCCCACTGCTTCAGCACATAACGCACATGGCTAGTTCCCGTTTCCGTCAACGGCCGTCCTTCCACGAAGGCGGTGATGGCACGGGCAAGGCCAGGAAAGCGGCCAGCGTAGTTGCGCCAATCAGCAAAGACTATGCCGTCACGATATTGCACGGATGTGGGCAAATCACCATCTTCAAGTAGGCATTGCAGGCGATAGCGCACACGAGATTCGCCCTTGCCCTCATCACCCCACCCCATATTGGCAGCGATATGGGCAAATGGAACGCCAATGGCTGCGGCCAGCGCCAAATATTCATCACCGTGCGGTGACCAATCCAATCGGTCATCATCAGCATAACGGAACGCTGCTCCCATTGCGTCAGAGCGCAAAACCATCCAGTTTTGCCAACGCGATGCCGGGAGCTTTCCGGCATAGATTTGATTGCAGACCGCATTTGAGGAAGCGAGATGATGATAATCGGCAACCTGTCCCGTCGTCCACCACGCATCCTTCCAACGCGCCTGAGCCAGCAGCACCAGGCGCTTATAGGTGCTGAGTGGCATTGCTTCCACATCGAAGTAAATCCAGTTACGCCAGTTAACCAGCCAACGCTTAAACTGATGAGCATCGACAGCCATGTATGATCTATCCACGCCAGACACTTGGTATCCGGGCATAACCCCCTGCTTCATCATTCTTGTAATAGAGCGTGTGTCGTTTTTGCCCAGAATCTTCCGCACTTTCCCGGATGATAACTGCCCATCCAGATTGATTGCCGCACCCAGGCCATGACGCTTGGCCCAGATTGTCACGGCCGTTGCGCTGCGCCGTCCCAACTTTTTTGCAATTTGTTTTCGTGAAAGCCTTCCCCAATTGTCACGGATAAACTGCTTTTCCTCATTGCTCCACAGTGGAATCCCAGAGGGGGTAACACCAGCCTCTAATATGCGTCTCCGCGCCCGGATGCGCTGCCTATTTTCAAAGGTATCTGCTTTTTGCAGCAGCATGTCAATGCGCGGTGTGGATTGCTCAGGGCGGGCAGCAATCATGCGTCCAACTTGCACGGCCGTCATCTGTCCAGAAGAAACAAGCCAAATCATCACCGCTTCTGGGTATGCTTTTCCACTCGCGCAAACAGGGCAACGGCCGTTGCAGTTCACGTGTTCGTACCATAACAAACGCTCAGGCACGTTACTCGCCTTATCAAAGAGGCGCACACCGCATTCACATTTGTCCCAATCATACGCCTGCCACATGAGTCACCCCTTTTGAACCGGCACGGCTGGTGCTTTTAGTATCCACCGATTCACGGCCGTTCCCCTACAGAACGGGCATTCCAATTTGCTGCCTTCGACATATTCGTCCATCAGTACGCTACCTCCTCACTTACGGCCGTTCTCTCCCGCACCGTCGCCACCCAAAACGCCCACATCTCGGCAGCATTCGCCGGGTTCTGTTCCGTCTTGACCTGGTTATACGCCAACTGCGCTATCTCGCGGTCAGGGAACGCGCCCTGCTCCATCGCCCAATCAAGCGCAGCATCCGGCCCAGAAAAGCGCGGCGCATCCTGACGGCCGTCCACATACATCGCTTCCTCCAACCGCTCTGGCATTCCCTGCCACAGCCCCGCCTCATCCCACAGCGTAAATCCATCACGGCCGTTCCGGCACCACTCCACATGAATACCGCGACAGATCGGAAGAGCGTCGTGGAGGGAAAGAGTGTCGATCTCGGTGGTCGCCGGAT
>CALKWL010000104.1 GCA_938004235.1 uncultured Gammaproteobacteria bacterium | reverse complement strand
TGCGGCGGAGGTGATTGACGGCCTCTTCGATGAGTTTTTCAGCCTGCTGAAGGGGGTTCTATCTCATTACGAAAAAGGCGATGCCTATCGCCGGCGATTTTTGCCCCGGATCGGAATCGCAACAAGAACGGCGATCGCTCACGTGACGGATGCGAAGATCATTCCTGACTTGGTCAATGAACTTGGGTTTGTCCGTGGCATACCCCCTGTGAGGTACGGGCAGACTCTGCATTGATGCCATTTCGGCTTGCTTTCATGTTGGCTTGTTTGGGCGGATTCGGCGGTCCTGGACATGGGGGGCTCTTGGAAGGACGGAACGACCGAGGGGGGAAGATCCGAAATGGTGGGAGCTGTGGATCCGGCCGATGACCCTCTCCATACCAGGAAAACTTATAGTTTTATTTATAGTAAATATTTGCGAATATTAAAATCTCATTCCGCCAGATTTGACGCCTATTCCACCCCAGGGCGAGATTATCCGCCGATTCGGCAGCCTAATTCCATTTAGGCCGTGATAATGCCGTCTTACACGGCTTCGATTGAGTAGTCGAATTCAAAGTTGGAAGCATGACTGAATGGAACAACTCGCTATTATAGCGTTGGCCTCCTGGCTCGCAGGGATAGCTGCCTTAATTGGTGGTGCGTTGGCAAAGGCCGAAGGCTCTGCGGAGACGGAGGGCAAACGCGAGCTGATACACGGGATTGTGGCCTTTGGCGGCGGCATTCTTTTGGCGGCTGTGGCCTTTGCTTTAGCGCCAGAAGGGATTTCCACCCTTTCGCCCGTTGTTCTCGCCGCAACGTTTTGTGCTGGAGGGCTGTCCATCTGCGCAATTGATGTAGTCATCAATCGGAGCGGGGGCAGCAAAGCACAGTTCATGGCGATGTTGCTTGACTTCGTTCCCGAAGCCGTGGCACTCGGTGCATTGTTTCAGCATTCCCGCAAGACAGGACTGCTGCTCGCATTGTTCATCGGTGCACAGAACCTGCCCGAGGGATTCAACGCATACCGCGAGAATATGCAAACCGGGGGGAGTTCTGCGAGGGCTTTCATGCTCGCGCTGCTCGCCGTAAGTCTGTTGGGGCCGATAGCCGCTTGTGCCGGGTATCTCTTTCTTCGCGATCAAACGACCGTGACCGCATGCATCATGAGCGCTGCTGGTGGTGGAATACTTTATCTCGTGTTTCAAGATATCGCACCGCAATCGCAGATGAAGCGTCACTGGACACCTCCGCTCGGAGCCGTCATGGGGTTCATGGTCGGCATGATCGGAAAGCAGTTGCTTGGATAAGGCAAAGACAGCTTCCAACAAGCCGGATGCACGCGACGGCATACAGCCACGCGCGACCCTCAACGTTGTGCCACCTAATCATGCTTGACGTTAATCACGCGATGCATTATTATCCTTTTCGATGATTCGATCCTTTAAGTGCTCCGATACCGAGGCTCTTTCTAAACGAAACCGCGTCAAGCGGTTTGCGGGGATTGCCGCTATTGCTCGCCGGAAACTAAGACAGCTTGAAATTGCTATTAATCTCGAGGACTTGACAGTACCTCCAGGTAATCGGCTGGAAGCGCTAAAGGGAGATCGAGCCGGACAATTTAGCATCCGAATAAACCGGCAATGGCGCGTGTGCTTCCGATGGACGGAAGCTGGTGCAGAGGATGTTGAAATTACAGATTACCATTGAGGTGAAAATACCATGGGAAAACTTGACCCGGTAACTCCCGGTGAGCTTCTACTGGAAGAGTTTCTAAAGCCGCTGGGCCTGAGTCAGTATCGCCTCGCCAAAGAGATTGGAGTGCCTGCACAGCGCATCAGTGAAATCATTTCGGGAAAACGTTTCATTACCGCTGACACCGACTTGAGACTGTGCAAATTTTTCGCTCTTTCCGAACCCCGCCAGTGCCTGCCGCAGCTTCGTCTCGTCGAACAGCGTCTCCTATGACGGTGTCAATGTTTTCAGTGAAAAGTGCGTTTCCATAGGCGCGAAATCGCGGTCATCGTGGAGCAGAGTCAGCCCTTCGACAATGCAAAAAGTTGCTATCATCACGTCAATTGTTTTCCTTGGCGTAATACCGGATTTTCGGAGGTAACGGTAGTTTTGGGCGCTTTGAATTGCGACATTGTATCCGCCAATTTGCTGGAATATGAGAGCGCTGAGAAGGCTTTTGGCAGTTTCAAAGTCTTTGTTCGACCTGAAACCCTGCAAAACCTCTGCAAGAATCAGATCTCCTATCACGACAGGGACATTCGAAAGGTAATTGTCAAGCGAGTCTGTCTGCCACGTGGAAATTCCGTTGAAATAATCAATCCACACGGATGAATCGACAAGTATCATTCGTCCAATCTCATTTTATCCAGGTCGCCATCCCATTTCAATTTCCCACGCAGATCTTTGATTAGATCGGAAGAGCACACGTCTGAACTCCAGTCACGTCAGTCAATCT
>CALKWL010000103.1 GCA_938004235.1 uncultured Gammaproteobacteria bacterium | reverse complement strand
CGGTAAACAAATCACAAATAGGAGTGTGACCATGAGCAAAAAAGCAGTAATTTACGCGGTAATTAACCGAAAAGGTGGAACGGGGAAAACTACGTCTTCCATCAATTTGGCAGATGGTTTAAATCGTTCGCTGCAACAATCTGGAAAAGGGGACGATTTTAACGTGCTGGTCATTGACCTCGATCCCCAGGGGCATGCAGCAAAGGCGCTGAACGTAGACCCAAAAGGGAAGTGTCTGAGCCAGTTGTTGACGGGCCAGGCGGAAGTGCGGGACGTAATCATATCGGCCAGTACGCCCGAGCATAAGCGTTCTGGGTTGTGGCTCATCCCTTCATCTGATGCACTGGCTACTGCTAAGAAGCAGCTGATTGCCAAGGAGACAATGGCGCTGGTGATGCAGCGTTATGGTGGTGGTGTGGATGCGATTGATACGGACATCGTTCTCCGGCATTATCTTGAGCCTCTGCGCCGGGCCTTCAAGTACATCATTCTGGATTGCCCCCCAACGCTCGACAGCTTACAAGCAGCCGTGTATGACTTTGCAGATCATGTGATCGTTCCGGTGAAGGCAGATTATCTCGCCGTGGCCGGCACGCTCCAGCACACCCAAAACATCCTGGATGAGCAAACGAAGGGGATCGACATCCAGATCCGTGGCATCATTCCCACATTTGTGGATACACGGTCCGGGCAGGCCAAACGGGTTTTGCAAACATTGGTCAAGACTTACGGCCGTAGCCGCATCATGCAGCCAATTCCCCACACGGTGAAGCTGGCTGAGGCGCCAGAGTTCGGGATGACCATTTTCGAGTACGCCGATTCAACCGGCGATAAATACGCGCAGACAGCGGCCACAGCATACGGCCGTATCGTGGAGGCAATTGCATGACCGACGAAAAATTAGACAAACTGAACGATTTGATAGGTGGAGCTCCACCCGCAAAAAAGGCAGGGCGCTCTTCGCGGCTGGATGAAAGCAAGCAGGCATTCAGTCAGAAAGAAATTAAGAAGGCCACCGGAGCAAAAGCCAGCGAGGGCACCACAGTTATTTCGTTTCGTGTGCCAGAACACATTGAACGGCTGGCCATGGAAGCGGCGGCCCAGCAGCGAGTGCCCTATGCCGAATTTAAGAAGGCGGCCTTCTATCGTGGCCTAATGGCTTTTGTGAACGGCGAGGAAGTGCCAATGGATTACGGCCGTACCGTATCAGCGGCCGTGCCGGATGTGAGGTGAGTTATGTTGAAGATGTTCCGATATTACGCAGAAGGCGAGGATTTAGCCAAGGAGCTACAGAGGAATCTTGTTGCTCCTGATAGTGAACCGAAATTGCTCGCTCACATCTACCTCGTGGAGAGTGAGGATTACAGTGGGGACATTTGGTTCAAGATAGGCCAGACGACATCTCTTCTTGAACGGTTTACCAACTACAACTATCCTTCTCATTTTAGAGACAGGGGGATCGCTCGGATTACGAATGTCTGTGTCATTAGTTGGGAAGAAACCGATAGCCACCTGGTGGCAGAAAAGTATTTGCATAAACAGCTGTTGAATTTCCGCCACAGGTACGATGGCAATCTGCGCCGAAAAGGTGCATCAGAGTGGTTTACAAATAAAGATGCAGGAGTTGACGCCGAATCTTTTAGAGAGCTAGTCTACCATCACTGGAGTTCTCTCTCGCGTTACGGGTATGTTTATGCGCCGATACATCATGGAGATAGATATGCCAGATTCCAACGGCCGTCGCAGTATTTACCTTCACTCCTTTTGTTGTAAACATGATCGACCTGACCCCCACCATCCAACAGCTCATCAGCCAGGAAACGGCCGTTACCCGGCTCACCACGTCGAAGTTGGCGGGGTTGGGGCTGGGGCACTCGTTGCTGGATGACACGCACAGGCTCACCCTGAGCCGCGTGGGACGCTGGCCAACTGATGAGGATGTTCGGATAGTGGGGCAGGCGATTACGGCCGTTACGCGCCAAATTTCGATTGAGCAGGAACGGCCGTATACCGAAGGTGAGCATCACTGCATTGCGCTGACCTGGCAGCCGGTGAACGTGCGCGACTTCTTCAGCATGGACCCGGCCGCACAGAAGCAGATAAGGAAGCAGGTTAAATGAACGAATATCGTAACTGGGATGATGTTCCAGATAATCTGAAAACAAAAACCAGCTTGGGACGGATGGGCCTGCGCCCCGCACCAGGTCAACAACCAACGGCCGTAAAGACCAGCTCCTATCACAAGACGCCTGACTATGATTTATACGATGTTGCCGAGGCGATCCCCAAACGAAAAATGACACCAAAGCAGCAAGCCGCCCTGGTCAAAGCGCAGGCGGCATCATTAGAGGCGCGCACCTGCAAGGGGTGCGGATTCATAGAAGAACTGGGACGGCCGTATCGGGGCAAGTGGTACGTTAAGAGGGGATACTGTCCAGCCTGCCGACAGGCGAAAGATGAGGCGGAATGGATCGACAGCGCTCACGAAAGTGCGGTTGCTTGGGCGCGTCAGCTTTTCGAC
>CALKWL010000102.1 GCA_938004235.1 uncultured Gammaproteobacteria bacterium | reverse complement strand
ACCACCGAGATCTACACTCTTTCCCTACACGACGCTCTTCCGATCTTCGTCGGGGCGTACACGGTACTTGCGTGCGGCGTCATGCAATGCGCCGATGCGGCTTTCGAGCTGGTGCAGACGTTCGGGGTCGAGTTCGAGGTCGTTGACATAGCTGCGCAGGTTGTCGATGGCTTCGGAGATGAGAATTTCGCCTTGTTGCAGCAGGTCGAGGCTGGCGTGAAGCAGAGGGTCGTCGCCGACGGCGAGGCCAAGCTGGTGGACGATGTGAGTCAGCTGGCGGCGCAGGCTGCGCTGGCTGTCATCGCCTTCATCAAGGGTGTGCAGCGCACCATGGGTGAGATTGAGCAGTTTGCCGGCCTGGGCAAGGCGATGGTGTTCGTTTTCAAGCTGCGGCCATTCGTCAGCCATGAGACGCAGTGATGCCAGCTCGCTGAGCTGATGGCGCAATAGATCAAGGCGATCGTTGCGTTGGGCGTCGCTCTGGCGGAGGACGTCGAGCTGTTCGCGGGTATTTTTCCACGCCGTGTAGGTGGTGCGCACAGCCTGAAGCAGCGGCTCGTGGGCGGCATAGGTGTCGAGCAGCTCGCGTTGCACGCCGGGGCGCAGCAGGTGTTGGTGTTCGTGCTGGCCGTGAATATCAACCAGCAGGCTGCCAAGCTGGCGCAGGGTGGCGAGGTTGACGCTGCGTCCGTTGACGAAGGCGCGGCTTGCGCCCTCGCGCGCAATGACGCGGCGCAACAGGCAGTCGCCGGATTCGTCATCAAGTGCAAGCTCACCGAGCAGGGCTTGGGCTTCCGGGCTGTGTTCGAGACTGAACAGGGCTTCGAGTTCGGCACGATCGCTTCCGGGGCGAATGGCTTCGGCGCCTGCGCGGTCGCCCAGCAGCAGACCGAGAGCGTCGACCAGGATGGACTTACCCGCGCCGGTTTCGCCGGTCATGACGGTGAGTCCGCCGTCGAGTCCCAGCTGTACCGAGTCGATGATGGCAAAGTTGCGGACGTGGATGTGGCGCAGCATGGACGGGCTCGTACTAGGAAAAGTAAGGATGAATCAAGGATGGCCGCCCCAGTGGAGTTTGGCGCGCAGAATGTGGAAATAGTCGTAATCGGCGGGGTGAATGAGCTGCGCATAGCGCGGCGAACGCGAAACACGCAGCGTATCCTTGGGCTCCAGATCAATCTGGCATTGCCCGTCGAAACTGACCAGGCTGTTGGCGCGGCTGTGGCGGGTGGCGCGGATTTCGATGGTTGATGTCGAGGGGATGACAATCGGCCGATTGCTCAAGGTGTGGGGGCAGATGGGCGCCAGTACCACGGCCTCCAGCCCCGGCGTGAGGATTGGTCCACCCGCAGACAGCGCATAGGCGGTCGAGCCGCTGGGCGTGCTGATGACCATGCCGTCGGAGCGTTGGGTGAGCAGGTAGCGTCCGTCGATATGCGTTTCAAATTCGATCATGCGCACCGTGTCACGCACCTTGTAAACCAGGTCGTTAAAGACCTCCCCACGGTGAACAACGTCGGTATCGCGAATGACCTCGCCAAGCAGAAGGAAACGTTTTTCGAGGATGTATTCACCGCTAAAAATCCGCTCCAGGCGACTTTGCATTTCATCGGGCGAAATATCGACAAGAAAGCCTAGGCGTCCGAGATTGATGCCAAGTACAGGCTTGGCGTAGGCGGAAAGGCAATGCGCCGCGTGAATGAGCGTACCGTCGCCGCCGATCGCAATCACCAGATCGCTGTGTTTCCCAAGCTCATCGCGTGTGGCGCGCGCGTAGCTGCGCAGGCTGGGGTGGTCGGGCAGGGTCGCTTGATCGAGCAAAACCGTGCGCCCCAGCGCGGTTAAGCAGGTTGCCAGACGGCTCAGCGTATCGAGCAGCCGATCATCTGAGGGTTTGGCAAGCAGGCCGATGGTTTGGAATGAGGTTGGCATGGGCGCATGGCTAATCGTTTAACGTCGCCTACGATAACAAAAGATCGGAAGAGCGTCGTGTAGGGAAAGAGTGTAGATCTCGGTGG
>CALKWL010000101.1 GCA_938004235.1 uncultured Gammaproteobacteria bacterium | reverse complement strand
GCTCCGGCGATCCCCGAGATCTACACTCTTTCCCTACACGACGCTCTTCCGATCTATCAGCTGGATTGCTGTTGAAGCGTCCAAGTTTGAAGGCGTTTTCAAACGTCTGCCTGATCGTGCTGACTTGCCAGCGGACATCAACGAGTCACTCGTTGTTGAACTTTACTCGAAGTAATTCTGGGGTTCTCTTTAGATGCAGGACAATATCAGTGAGCTGTTGAGCCCCCGTTCAATACAGGTTCGTTCGCACAGCACCCGCCAAGCGCGTGTTGTACTTGAACCGCTTGAGCGTGGATTTGGCCACACCTTGGGGAATGCGCTGCGTCGGATTCTGTTGTCATCCATTCCTGGAGCAGCGGTTGTTGAGGCCGAAATCGAGGGCGTGGTGCATGAGTACACGGCCATTGAAGGCGTGCAGGAGGATGTCATTGAAATCCTGCTGAACCTCAAGGGCTTGTCCCTCGCGCTGCATGGTCGCGCCTCGTCCACGCTCAACCTTCGCAAGAAAGGGCCGTGCGTGGTTACTGCGGCTGACTTGACAGGTGATCCATCGGTTGAGGTTCTCAATCCGGAGCATGTCATCGCGCACCTGAACAAGGAAGGCGAGTTGAACATGAGCCTGAAAGTCGAGATTGGCCGGGGCTATGTGCCGGCCTCGACACGTCGTGAAGGTCTTGAGGAAACGTCGGCCGTCGGTCGTTTGCGCCTGGATGCCTCTTTTTCTCCGGTCAGCAAGGTGGCTTATGCCGTTGAGCGTGCGCGCGTCGAGCAGCGTACCGACCTTGACTCGCTGGTTCTGGATATTGAAACCGACGGTTCCATTTCCCCTGAAAACGCGATTCGCAAGGCGGCAGCCATTCTGCGCGACCAATTGGCGGTGTTCGTTGATTTGAACACAGAATCCATTGACCGTCCGGTTGTGCGTGAAAGTGGCGTTGCGCCAGTTCTTTTGCGTCCCGTGGATGACCTTGAGCTGACGGTGCGCTCGGCCAATTGCCTGAAGGCGGAAAATATCTATTTCATTGGTGATTTGGTTCAGCGCACTGAGATGGAATTGCTCAAGACGCCAAACCTTGGCAAGAAGTCCTTGACCGAAATCAAGGATGTCTTGGCCAAACATGGTTTGTCCCTGGGTGTTACCCTCGACAGCTGGCCGCCCGTCGAACTTCAAAATTTGTCAGACAAGTCTGCCTGATCGGGATGCCCTGATCTACGCAGGCAAGTTTAAGGAACGTTACTATGCGTCATCGTAATATCGGTCGTCAGCTGAGTCGTAACAGCTCACACCGCAAGCTTATGCTGCGGAATCTGACCAACTCACTTTTTTTGCATGAAATTATTCGCACCACTGTGCCCAAGGCCAAGGAGCTGCGTCGTCTTGCCGAGCCGCTGATTACCCTCGGCAAGGAAGACAGCGTTGCCCATCGTCGTCAGGCGTTTGCCAAAACTCGCGATGATGCAATTGTCGCCAAGCTGTTCACTGACCTCGGGCCACGTTTTAAAACCCGCCCAGGCGGTTACATTCGTATTCTGCGCTGTGGCTTCCGCCCCGGTGACAATGCGCCTATGGCCTATGTCGAGCTGGTGGATCGCCCTGAAGCTGTTGTTGCGGAGTAATTCGCAGACTTGGTTTGAACAATGGGCTTGAGTGATTGACACACAACCGGGGTTTTTCCCGGTTTTTTTTGTGCCTTAATTTTGGCTGGGCTTTGATGACTCAGCGCATGGTTCAGAGTACATAGGCAATTCGGGCAGGTCGGCGCGTATGGCGCTCAGGCGACCGCCCCAAAGACAGCCGGAGTCCATTGCGTAAGCTTCAACAGCGTGTTGCGGCAGATGAATGACGCCCAAGGTTGACCAGTGTCCGAAAAAAATACGCGCTCCAAGGGGCGTCCGCGGAATATTGAACCAAGGAGTCAAGTCGGGCGGCGCACGCTCTGGGGCGCATTTACTCTTGAATTCAAGGCGACCATCGTGCGTCAGGTAGCGCATCCGGGTGAAGGCATTGATGCTGTAAATCAGTCGTTCGGTTTCGGACATGTTTTCGCGCCAGCGGTCAGGCTGATCGTTGTACATGATGCTCAACAGTTCCTTGACGCTGTCTGAGCCGAGAACCTGTTCGACCTCGCGGGCGTGCGCCAGGCTGTCGCGGATACTCCATTGCGGTGGGATTCCGGCATGTACAAGCAGGGCGGCATGTTCCGGCGCGTAATGCACCAAGGGGCGCTTTCTCAGCCAGTCGAGCAGTTCATCACAGTCTTCGGCGCGCAGAATTTCTTCAAGTGTATCTTTGCCTTTGCTTTTCCTTCCGGTGTAGGCGACGGCGAGCAGGTGCAGGTCATGATTGCCCAGCACGGTGACTGAGACCGGGGCAAGTTCGCGAACAAAGCGCAAGGTTTCCAGCGATTGCGGTCCGCGATTGACTACATCGCCGACGAACCAGACTCTGTCGGCGACGGGGTCGAAGTGAACTTGATCGAGCAGGCGTTTGAGCGGGTCGAGGCAGCCTTGCAGATCACCGATAACGTAGGTTGACATGAGAATGACTCAATCGAAAGCGTCAGGGGGCTAGCAGCAGCCTAGCGGACTTGAGGCGAACTGGCTGCAAAAGCCGCTGATCGGTTCATATTTCGCCTATTTTTTCGCTTCAGCCGCTCACGTCCGCTAGGTCTTTGCGCAAAAGAATATGTCGGAACCAGCCGCGGAAAAGTGCAGGATGGTTGCTTTGCACTGTAACCCCACCACATGGCGCGAGTATGTCTTCAAAGACGACATCGGTGCGCGTGGCGAGATTGCGCGTCAGCAGATTGAGGGCGCGGCGCACCGGCGCTTTTTGCCCCGGACGTAGAAACTTGTCGAGAATTAGAATCTCACCGCCGGGCTTGAGTACACGCACGGCTTCACATAGGGCGCGCTCGGGTTCGGGGACGACGGCGAGAATCAAGTGCATGATGACCCGGTCAAATTCGGCATCGTCGAATGCGAGCTGCATGGCATTGCCGGGCAGTAGATGAATCGTTCTTGCATGTCTTTTGGCGCATTGTCGTGCGCGCTCAAGCATGGCCGGGGTGATGTCTATCCCCGTATAGTCTGCGCCCTGGGGCAGCAAGGGGATATCCAGACCGCTGCCAATGCCCATGAGCAGCACTTTCTTGTCAGACCAGTCGCTCAGTCGTTCGAGGCTCCGTTTCCGCGCGGCGTTGATGATCCCATGCCCCAGCAGGCTGTCATAAAACGGTGCCCAAATGGTGTAGGCGCGGCGCAGAGGCGTGGTTTGTCGGTGCATGATTCAACCCTGATGGAATGTTGAAAAAGAGCCTCCCTGCCCTTTTTTAACGCGCTTCGTCGCGGTACACGCCCGAGACGATCTACGCAGATCAATCACTTGAGTGATTGATCTGCGTGCGGGACATTCATGTCCCGCATTAACAGGGTGTTGAAATCACCCTGTTAATGGAAACTCCGGGTTCAATGCAGAACGCGCGGAATGGACAGGGTAAAACAGGGGATGGGCACCATAAAGCGCTCGCCGCTGGCGCTGACGAACAGGTAGTCGCCCTGCATGGTGCCTACCGGGGTTGGTATGACCGTGCCGCTGGAGTAGGTATAGCTTTCGCCGGGTTCGAGCAGGGGTTGGTCGCCGACCACGCCGGGGCCGCGCACGATTTCGGTCTGGCCGTCGGCGTGGGTGATGATCCAGTGACGCTCCAGTAGGCGCGCCGCTTCGTTGCCGCGATTGTGCAGGGTTATGGTGTAGGCGAATACATAGCGGTTTTGCGCGGCATCCGAATGCTGTTCAAGAAATTTGGGTTCGGGAGTGACTTCAATGTCCGGGGGAGAGCTGGTTTTGTTCATGCGCAGTGAAATGTCAGGAATCGTATGGGGCTTCAGGTTGTGGCGTCCGATAGCTTGCCCGGAGCGGCGGCCAAGTCAATGTACCATTCAAGCTCGGCTTGCTGTTGCAGACGGGCAATGGGCAGGTTGGATACGGGATTGCGGGTGATTTCGTACAAGGTCGCGCGTTTGTCTTCACCCGTGACCATGACGATGCGCTGCCGTGCCGCGGCGATCACACGTCGCCCCAGTGAGATGCGCCAGGCGTGCAGTTTCTCGACCCATACCGGCAACACCAGGCTTTCACGGTCTTCACTGGCTGCCGTGCCGGGAAAGAGTGAGGCGAAATGCCCATCGGCGCCCATGCCAAGAAGCGCAAGATCAAAGCATGGTGGCGCATAGGCCGTCTCGTCGTCTTGCCGATATTGAAAAAATCCGTCCCTGGATTTTTTCAGCGCGGATTGCCGCGAAGTAAATTCGCGATAATCCGTGCGCCTCAGGCGTTGCGGCATCCTGCCGCAAACAGGAGCCGCTTTCAGCGGCTCGCTGAGGCGTTCACGCAGGAGTTGGCCGTAGTGCGCTGCATCCTGCTCGGGGTGGGCGGGGCGCCGCACCATCGGGAAAAACAGCGGCGGCGTCTCCAGGTGCTCAAGCAGGGTTTCGCGCACCATGCGCGCATTGCTGTCAGGGTGGTCGGCGGGTACGCAGCGCTCGTCACCCAGGTACAGCTCGGTCTGCGCCCAGGGCAGGCGCTTGCGCCATGCTTCGCTTGCCAGCAGGGCATACAGGGCGCGCGGCGTGCGTCCTCCGGAAAGCGCCACGCTAAAACGTCCGCGTTCGGCAATGGCCGCGTCAGCCAGGTTTGCCCAGCGCTGGGCGAGCGCGTCGGTCAAGGTGGGGATGTCGGCAAAAATGTGCTGGATGCTCATGGGACTGGGCTGGGCGCTTAGGCGGCGGGTTGGGCAGGTCTGGCCTGGCGGCTAAGCGCCGCGAACTCGGACAGGCTCAGAGTCTCCGGGCGGCGCACCGGGTCAATGTCGGCGGCCTCGAAGCCGAGCTCATCGACCAGACCCTTCAGTCCGTTGCGGATGGTTTTGCGGCGCATGTTGAAGGCGCGCGCCACCATCAAGCTGAACAGGGCGTGATCGCCCACATCTACCGGCGGGGTGAGGTAGGGGGTCAGGCGTACGATGCCCGAGTCAACCTTGGGCGGCGGGTCAAAGGCTTCGGGGCCGACATGAAACAGAAGTTCGATGTCGGCGTGGTACTGCGCCATCACCGACAGGCGGCCATAGTGCTCGGTGTTGGGCGCTGCGGCGAGACGTTCACACACTTCAAGTTGCAGCATGAAGGTCATGTCGCGGAACAAGGGGATACTCCCCTGGCGTTGTTCAAAAAGGTGAAACATCAACGGTGTGGAGATGTTGTAGGGCAGGTTGCCGATCACGCGCAAGCGTTCGCCATGCTGTGAGAGGCTGGCAAAGTTGAAGGTCAGGGCATCGGTCTGGTGCAGGATGATTTCGCCCTTGCCGTGCGCGGCGGCGAGCAGGTGCGGGATGACGTCTCGATCCAGCTCGACCGCGTCGAGTTGTTGACAACGCTCCAGCACAGGCAGGGTAAGCGCGCCTAATCCGGGACCGATTTCGACCAGGCGTTCACCGGAGATGCTCATGGGTTGCGGGGCGATTTCGTCAACGATCTGCGCAATCACGCTCTGATCGTGCAGAAAGTGCTGGCCGAAGCGTTTGCGCGGGGTGTGTTTCGGGCTGGGTTTCATGCGGGGATATGGCTTGTTTTGCTTGCCATGGTATACGCCATCAGGGCAGCGTGGTGCAGGCTGCCTGCATGGGCGCGACCTGTACCGGCCAGATCGAGCGCAGTGCCGTGATCGACCGAGGTGCGGATCAGCGGCAGCCCCAGGGTGATGTTGACGGCTTCGCCGAAACCCGCGTATTTGAGTACGGGCAAGCCTTGATCGTGGTACATGGCCAGTACGGCATCGGCGGCTTGCAGGCGCTCGCGGGTGAACAGCGTATCGGCAGGCAGGGGGCCGATGAGCTGCAAACCTTCGGCGCGCAGTGCGCTGAGTACGGGTTCGATGATGTCGATTTCTTCACGTCCAAGATGCCCGCCTTCGCCCGCGTGCGGGTTCAGACCCGCGACCAGGATGCGCGGCGCGGGAATGTCAAAGCGCGTACGCAAGTCGTGATCGAGAATGCGGCATACGCGCGTAAGCAGAGGCGCGGTGACGGCGTCGGCCACCGCGCGCAGGGGCAAGTGGGTCGTGGCCAGCGCTACGCGCAGCCGGCTCGTGGCCAGCATCATCACCGGATGGCCGCCGCTCAGTTCGGCAAGAAACTCGGTATGGCCGGAGAAGGCTACCCCGGCGTCGTTGATGACGCCCTTGTGTACGGGGCCTGTGACCAAGGCCGTCATTTCACCGCTTAAGACACAACGGGCGGCGATGCGCAGCGTATCCAGCACGTAGGCCGCATTGGCAGGATCGAGCTGGCCAGCCTGGGCGGGGGCGCGTAAAGACACGGGGTATATCGTCAGTTCGCCCGCGTTCCCCGCGTTGGAAGGACGCGCCGGACGATGGTGGTCATGTGCAAGCAAGCGTAGGGGGAGGCCCAGCTGGGCGGCGCGTGCCTGCATGAGTCCGGCATCGGCAAAGGCGACCAGCTCGAAAGGCAGCGGCAACTGCGCCAGCTGAATGGCAAGATCGATGCCGATTCCAGCGGGTTCGCCGGGCGTCAGCGCAATTTTCAACGGCGTGACGGCGCTCATGACTGCGGCTTGGCTGATCCGCCTAGTAGAATTTCAACGTAGGCTTCGTCGCGAATACGTCGCTGCCAGCGCTCCAGTTCTTCTTCAGCATGACGGCGCAGCAGGGCTTCGCGGGTTTGCTGGCGCAGGTACTCAATATTGCCGCTGGCATCGCGAGTTTCGAGCACTTGCAGGATGTGCCAGCCAAACTGGCTGCGGAAGGAGGCGCTTACCTGTCCGACTGGCGTGGTATTCATCACCTGCTCGAATTCTTCGACCATCATGCCCGGACGCGCCCACCCCAGGTCGCCGCCGCGCTCGGCGGAGCCTTTGTCATTGGAGTAGGTTTTGGCCAAGACGGCAAAGTCCTCGCCCTTGGCGAGACGCTGGCGAATGTCCTCCAGGCGGCGGCGGGCTTCGTCGTCGTTGATGACATCGCTGGTCTGGATCAGGATGTGGCGTGCATGGGTTTCAGTCAGCTTGACCGCATTGTCGCTGGCCGAGGGGGCGCCGCCGCGCGTTTCTTCGAGTTTGACGATGTGGAAGCCGCTGGGGCTGCGAATCAGCTCGGAAACCTGCCCCGGCTGCATGGCGAGTACGGCCTCGACATAGATGCTGGGCAGGTCGTCGGCGCTGCGCCAACCAAGATCGCCGCCTTCGAGGGCGTCACGCGCGCCGGATACGCTCGCGGCCAAGGCGGCAAAGTCGCCGCCGTCGCGCAGGGCTTGCAGGGTATTTTCCGCCTTGCTGCGCGCCTTGGCGACATCGTCGGGTGTGGCCGACTCAGGCAGGGCAATCAGAATTTGGCGCACATGGTACTGTGCGTTGGCCTTGCCACTGTTCTGTTGACCACGCTTCATGTTTAGCGCGTCGTCGATTTCCTTGTCTGAAATTTGAATGCGGTCAATGACTTCACGCTTGTGCAGGCGATTGATAACGATTTCCTTGCGAATTTGCTCGCGGAAATCAACCCAGGCCGTCCCTTCTTTGGCGAGCGCATCACGGAACTGCTCAATGCTCATGCCGTTGTCGCTGGCGATGCCTCGCAGAGTGTTGTCGAGGCTGAGGTCATCAACGTTGATCCCCAGACGCTGCGCCAGCTGCATCTCGGTCTTTTGCGTAATCATCTGGTCGAGGACTTGCGGCAGCAGCACGTCGGTGGGAGGCATGGGACGCTTGTTGGCGCGCAGCTGGTTGCTGACCAGAGCCATTTGGCGCAGCAGCTCGCGCTCGGTGATGACGTCGTCGTTCACGATAGCCACGATGCGATCCAGTGCAACGACGCCCGCGCTCGCCGGTTGTGCGGCTTTGCCCGGCGCAAGTCCCGCGGCTTTGGCTGCGGGAGACGGAGTTGCCGGGGCTTCTGCCGCGAGTGCGTGCGCGCAGACAAGGCTGAGGAGCAAGGGGGTGAGGCAGAGTGTTAGACGAGGCATGTGAGCAACCGCGAAAGTGAAGTGATGATGAGATTAGGCTGTTTGTCGCTGCCGAGCCTGGGTGTGTACCGGGCTCGGTAGGGATGAAAACGCAGGGATGAATTTTTCATCCCCCTTTTAGGGTCTGCTTACGACCTTTCCGAAGGCGGTCTTTACTCCTTCCCCTTTGAGGGAGGAGGACGGTGAGGTCGGTGTAAGCTTTTGTTTTAGCACACATTCTTACCCAGTCCTCTCCCGTGGGTCGTGAGCAGGCCCTTAAAATCCGGATGGCGCATCAGGCCGGTAGCCAAGAATAGCACGTTCAAACCGTCTGTCGGCTTGCGAGCCCAGGCGACCTAAGCCCTTGAGTTCAAATTGCAATAAGGCGGCGGTGGAGTATTCGACCACGTCCGGGTTCGGATTACTTACCGCATAATATTCCGCGCCAAGCTTGACCCGCCAGCAACAACTCTCGTAGGCGACGCCGGCGAGGATTTGCAGCGGTTTTTCGACATCGAGATCCTGGGCGAAATGCCCGAGAACTTGCCATTGGCGGCTCAGCGGCCAGACAAAGGAGGCTCCAATCTGGTTGACGCTGGGCAGGCCGGTGATTTCAGCCTGATTGCCGTAGTAGAGGTTGAATGCGCGCTGCTGGTGAGGCAGGTCGTCGTCAGCGGGTTGAGGGCGGAAACTCAGCACGCCGTAGGTCTGGCTTTCGGATGCGGTCAGGCGCGCGCTCCATTCTCGGGTGAAGCCGACACCCAGTTCAGCAATCGCTTCGCCCGCGCCGCGGGGATTGATCGGGTCGCCGGGGTTGAGGATGACGCGCTCTTCGCTGAAGCGGTACTGCTGACCCAGACAAAGACTCAGGCGCTCATAGCCGGACTGGGCATCCATCGCGCCCCAGGTCAGGGCGTAGCGTA
>CALKWL010000100.1 GCA_938004235.1 uncultured Gammaproteobacteria bacterium | reverse complement strand
ATTGACTGACGTGACTGGAGTTCAGACGTGTGCTCTTCCGATCTCTGCAAAGTTGGGACAGGGATCGTCGGCTCTGGCAATCAGAAGCGAACCTACAGTATAAGACCAGTGGTGACAGATATGACATCGATATTGTCGGTGATGTAATCCACATTCACGAGCATGATCATGGTCTCGATGTTGGCAAACGGGCTGAAGCAATAAAGTCTGGACTTGAGAGCTATCTTTCCGGTGTTAAAGACTACATCTGGCTTGATCTTGCACAATGGCCAGACAAGACTCAACAACCGAGTCGAGACTATAAAGTATCCCGCAACGAAGTAGTGCACACTGAATATCACTCATAGAATTCGGATCGTGAAATTGGCAACTCCAATTGCGGTGCGAGTCGCTCTGGAAACATGGCTCAGCTCCCTAAGACCTCAACCAGCTCTGCAATAACCCGCAGGGCGCCCTCGTCGGCGTCGTTGAGAATGATCGGCGTGAAATCAGGGTTCACAGGTTCGAGGGTGATCCTCTCGTGATGCCAAGTACCGCCGTCCAATATTTTTTCACTGCGATAGCGCTTGACGGTATAACGCTGGCCGGTCTCGGAGTCGGTGGCGTCGCGCAATGCTACCAGTACGGTTTTGCCCTGGCGCGTACCCTCGACCGGGGCGCGGAAGAGGCACCAAGCGCCATCAGGGATTTTCGGCTCCATTGATTTACCGACCACTTGGGCTACGAACATGCCCTTACGCAGACGATGGCGCGAGGTAACCTCGACCCACTCAAAGCCATCATCATCGATCTGCTGCGGATCGCTGAAGGCTCCGGCGGCGGCCTGGAGCGGAACGAGCGGTACGCAGGACACGTATCGCTCGGTGATTCGTCCTTCGACAAGCCGAAGCCCGGGCAGGAGCTTGCTAGTGGAAATCGCTGTATGCGTGTCGCCCTCAGTTGTTCGCAACCGGCGGTATGTTTCGGAAGACATCCACCCGCTGACGGTCTCCCGGAACGGGGCGTCGTTCATGTACCGGACAAAGATTTCCTCGTTCTGGTCCATGCGCTCAACAAATAGACGCTCCAGTAGGTTCCTGAATACAAGTGCGAACTTTTCCTCGGGGTTCACCGCCGCGGCTTGACGCAATCCGTCGTCGGTTACCGCGGCCTCGACGATCTGATCGAAAAAGAGTTGATCGGCCTGGGTAAATTCCGTACCAAACCGCTCGTTGATCAGGTCGATGAGTTGAGACAGGGGGACATCCTCTTCTCTCGCCAATCCTGACCCAACCTCCGTTGGTCCGTCAAGCGGTCGCCCCGTGCCTTCTTCCAATGAGATCGATCCCTCGCTGATCTTCTGCAATCGGTAATACTCGAGGCGCACCTCGTCATCGAATTGGTAACCCGGACCGATCCCCCGTCGTGGCAGCTTCGCCGCCAGATGCCGAAGGAACACATAGAGGCGTTCGAGGTCCGTGTCCTGGTACGGGATTACCTGACTCAAGAAGCTATATAGATTGCGGAATGCCTGCACTTTGCCGCGCCAGAGTTCAGCCTCGTCCTCGCGTTCCTTCTGCAGCCATGCGAACCGCGAAACGGCGGGATCTAGCGCCGCGTTCATCGCTTGATGATCCTGCGCGCTCTGGCGCTGCTTCGGCTTGAAGTACACGGCGCAGAACCGCTCGACCTCCTCGTCGAGGTAGACGCCGGTGGCGTCCAGCTCACCTTTGATCGCATACATGCGGGCGGGGTCGACTTCCTCCCCCATCTCCGCACCCTCATAGTAAACCTTGAACGCTTCGCGGATCTCCTCGCGATCGTTGACGAAATCGAGGACAAAGGTGTCCTCCTTGAGGGGATGCGTACGGTTCAGGCGCGAGAGCGTCTGTACGGCCTGGATGCCGGCAAGACGTTTGTCCACGTACATCGTGTGCAGGAGCGGCTGGTCGAAGCCGGTTTGGTACTTCTCCGCGACGAGCAGCACCTGGTACTCCTGCGTGGCGAACTTCTCAGGAAGCTCCTTTTCCCGGATGCCGAGGTTCATCTTCTCCTCGGTATACGTCACATCCGGGATCTTGTCGTCGACCACCGTTCCCGAAAACGCCACCAGCGTCCGGATGGCGTAACCCTTGGTCTTGATGTAATCGTCAAAGCTTTGCTTGTAGCGTACCGCCTCCAGCCGCGAGCCGGTGACCACCATCGCCTTGGCTCGGCCCCCGATCTTGTGCCGGGTCACCGCCTGGAAGTGCTCGACGATCACTTCCGTTTTCTGCGCGATGTTGTGGGGGTGCAGGCGCAAGAAACGCGCGAGCGCCTTGGCGGCCTTCTTGCGCTCGACGTTGGGGTCGTCTTCGCAGGCTTTGAGCAGCTTGTAGTACGTGGCGTAGGTCGTGTAGTGCTTGAGCACGTCGAGGATAAACCCCTCCTCGATCGCCTGCCGCATCGTGTAGCGGTGGATCGGCTCACCCTCCCGGCCGAAGACGGCCAGCGTCTTGTGCTTGGGCGTCGCGGTGAACGCAAAGAAGCTGAGATTCGCCTGTCGGCCGCGCTTGGCCATGCTGCGGAAGAGTTCCTCCATGTCCTCACGTCCTTCGTCCGCCGCACGTTGCTGTGCCTCATCGCGCAGGCCTTCGCCGCCGAGAACCTCCTTCAAGTCCGTCGCCGTCTCTCCGCCCTGCGAGCTGTGCGCTTCGTCGACGATCACCGCGCAGCGACGCGTCGGTAGCATGCCCGTGCCCTGCTCGCCGCGCTCATCGGCGAGTTTGAGCAACTGGCGTGAGACAAAGGGAAACTTCTGAAGCGTCGTGATGATGATGGGCACCGCGTTTTCGAGCGCCTCCGCGAGCTGTCGCGAATGCTCGTCGATCTGCTGCACGACGCCCCGCTTGTGCTCGAACTGGTAGATGGTATCCTGGAGCTGTTGGTCGAGCACCACGCGGTCGGTCACTACGATTACGCTGTCGAAGACGCGCTGATTGGCGGCGTCGTGCAGCGACGCGAGGCGATGAGCGAGCCAGCCGATCGTGTTGCTCTTGCCGCTGCCCGCCGAATGCTCGACAAGATAGTTGTGCCCCACGCCCTCGGTGCGCGCCGCATCCACCAGCCGCCGCACGGCGTCGAGCTGGTGGTAGCGCGGAAAGATCACCGACTCGACCTTTACCTTGTGCCCGCGGTCGTCGCGCTTCTCCTGAATCTGCAGGTGGATGAATCGGGCGAGTATATCGAGCAGGCTGTCGCGCTGAAGCACCTCTTCCCAGAGGTAGGCCGTCCGATAAGTGCGCCCGGCTGGATCGGGCGGATTGCCGGAGCCGCCGTTGCAGCCCTTGTCGAAGGGCAGGAAGTGCGTCGCGTTGCCGGCGAGTCGCGTGGTCATGCGCACCGACTCGGTGTCTGCGGCGAAGTGGACCAGCGTACGGCGCTTGAACTCGAAGATTGGCTCGCGGGGGTCGCGATCCCTCCGATACTGGCGACACGCGTCGTCGGCCGTCTGTCCGGTGAGCGGATTCTTGAGCTCGACCGTCGCGACCGGGATGCCGTTCAGGCTCAACGTGATGTCGAGGGACTTTTCGGAACGGGGGGAGAAACGAAGCTGGCGGGTGAGACCGAGGCGATTGGCCGCATAGCGGGTTTCAAGCTCGGGGTTCAGCTCGTGGGCGGCCTTGAAGAACGCCACGCGCAGCGTCCTTCCGTAGCACTTGAAGCCGTGGCGCAACGTGGCGAGCGACCCGTTTGCGTCCATCCACTTGCACAGGTCCACGAGCACCTGCT
>CALKWL010000099.1 GCA_938004235.1 uncultured Gammaproteobacteria bacterium | reverse complement strand
TATTTCCTGACCCAGTTCGCCGACCAGAAGGCCCACGACGGCGGCGAGTTCTTCACCCCGGTATCGCTGGTCTCGCTCATCGCCAACATCATCGAACCAACCGCCGGCACGGTGCTCGACCCGGCCTGCGGCTCGGGCGGTATGTTCGTACAGAGTGCCAGGGTGGTCGAGAGGCGGCACGAAAACCCCACCGAGAAGCTCACCTTCTACGGCCTAGAAAAGAATGCGACCACCATTCGGCTCGCCAAGATGAACCTGGCGGTGCACGGCCTTGAAGGCGATATCCAGAAGGCTATCACCTACTACGAAGACCCACACGAGCTGCTCGGCAAAGCCAACTTCGTAATGGCCAATCCGCCTTTCAACGTGGACGAGATCGACGCCGACAAGGTAGGGAACGACCCACGACTGCCCTTCGGCCTGCCCGGTGTCAATAAGAAAGGCAAGGTCTCGAATGGCAACTACGTCTGGATAAGCTACTTCTATAGCTACCTGAACGAAAAGGGGCGCGCTGGATTCGTTATGTCGTCTCAGGCCTCCAGCGCCGGGCGTGATGAAGCCAGAGTACGCCAGAAGCTAGTGGAGACCGGCGACGTGGACATTATGGTCGCCATCCGCTCCAACTTTTTCTACACCCGCACTGTGCCCTGCGAGCTGTGGTTTCTAAATCGCGACAAGCCGGAAGCGCACCGCGACAAGGTACTGATGATCGACGCCCGCAGCATCTACCGCAAGGTTACCCGCAAGATTTACGATTTCTCCCCCGAGCAGGAGCAAAACCTGATAGCGATCGTCTGGCTCTACCGGGGCGAAATCTGGCGCTATCTCGACCTCGTGGCGAGCTACTGTCTGCGCATGCTGGCCGAGGGTGCTGCCTGTTTCAGCATGAAAGACGACGATGGCGAGACAGTCGAACCGATAACCGGTTTCATTGGCGCGCTGACCTCGCTGCGCAGCAGTGTCGAACCCTTCCTCAAGACTCTGGCCAAGGACGCACCCCACACGGAACCGCTCAAGGAACTTGACGAGGCCATCCAGCTGTTCAGGGCGGATGTGGAGACCTTCCAGCAGATCGTCAGCGAGCAGCGGGCAGCCTGGGAAACACAGAAGAATACTAACGGCGAGCTTAAGAAAGCCGTGGACCGCCTCACGAACCTGGCCGAGACCAGCCGCAATCTGGTCAAGCAGAGCGACCTGCTTTACAAACTCGCCTGCCGCCTGATCGAAATCTGCGAGAATGACTGCAATGCCAAGGAGAGCGACACCTGGGTTGGTCGTGACATCATCCGCGCTCGCAAGGCCGCCGATGAGGCACGCGTTCTGGCCGTCGAGCGGCTAAAGCAAGTACGCCACTTCTGGAAACAGGCCCACTGGCTCACCGAACGCTTTCCCGAGGCTGAGCTTCGCGATGTGGAAGGACTGGTCAAACTTGTGGACCGTGCCGGGATCGAGGCTAACGACTGGAGCCTCACCCCCGGCCGTTATGTCGGCATCGCTCCAGAAGAAGAGGACGAGGAATTTGACTTCGAGGAGGCCCTGCGCGACATCCATGTGGAGCTGGAGGATCTGAACGCCGAAGCCGTGCAACTGGCAGAGACGATCAAGAAGAACTTCGAGGAGTTGGGGGTATGAAATCAGAAAACCTCAACCTTATAACAATTGCAGACCTTGTGAAGGAAGGCGCCATAGTTGAGATTCAAGATGGCAATCACGGCGAGAAGCATCCAAAAACATCAGACTATGTAGATGACGGCGTACCCTTCATTATGGCAAATAACATTGCTGGGAATCGCGTTGATATCGATGGCGCCCAAAAAATACCCTTGGTTCTCGCAGATAGTCTTAGGATAGGATTTGCTAAAACAGGTGATGTGCTTCTGACCCATAAAGGTACCATTGGTAGCACCGCTATCGTCGATACGACACTACCGTATTTGATGCTTACTCCGCAGGTTACGTACTACCGAACAAATCCTGAAAAGCTGCGTAATCGATACCTTATGTATGCGTTTCGTGAGGAGCTATTCCAAAAAACAATTATATCGTTGGCTCAGCAAGCCACTAGACCCTACATAGGCATTACCGCTCAGCGACGATTGAAGATCCGTTGGAAGCCAATCGACCAGCAGGATCGTGTTGTTGAAATCCTCTCCGCCTACGACGACCTGATCGAGAACAACCGGCGGCGGATTC
>CALKWL010000098.1 GCA_938004235.1 uncultured Gammaproteobacteria bacterium | reverse complement strand
CGCAAGCGCTTCGACACGTTCATGAACGAACGCTGCAAGGGCAAGGATGCGACCAAGCTGCGCTTCGTGATCGAGTGACACGGTGATCGCTCGACCATGACAAGAAGAATTTGAGGAACGACTGATGAGTGATCTTTTCCAGAACCACGCGGCAAAGTCCGGCCCGGTTGAATGCCTCGGGCAAACATTCCCGAGTGATGAGGCTCGCCGCGAGCACTTCCTGAAGCTGCTAGCCGAGAAGCTCAAAGATCCAGCGTTCCGGAAGATTGAAGGTTTTCCGATCGGCTCGGACGAAGACATCCTGGCGCTTTCGGACCCGCCGTACTACACGGCGTGCCCGAATCCCTTTCTTGAGGACTTTGTGCGCGAGTACGGGGAGTCATACGACTCGTCGAGGCCTTACAGCAAAGAGCCCTTCGCTGCAGATGTTAGTGAGGGGAAAAATGATCCGGTCTACCTCGCTCACAGCTACCACACGAAAGTGCCGCATAAGGCGGTAATGCGATACCTGTTGCATTACACGAACCCTGGAGATCTCATTCTAGATAGCTTCTGCGGGACGGGTATGAGCGGTGTTGCATCGCAGCTTTGCGCCAACAAATCGGAGGTTCAGTCGTTAGGTTATCGAGTAGATGCAGACGGAACAATCAGTTCTCTCGAAAAGGTTGAAGGAAAGGATTCATGGGTTCCGTTCTCCAAACTCGGAGTGCGTCGAGCGGTCCTTAATGACTTATCACCTGCCGCCACCTTTATTGCATATAGCTACAACAGCCCTATTGATGCATCGACATTTGAGCACGAAGCAGCGGGCGCGCTTAATGAAGTTGAAAAAAACATTGGTTGGATGTTTCAGACACTTCACAAGCCTTCTGAAAAAGACGTCAACGACGCTGTAGCCGCGCTGGAAACCGGAAATCACGCATTGTCAGGGTTGAAAGCGTCGATCGGGAAGATCAACTACGTAGTGTGGTCTGACGTATTCATTTGCCGAGAGTGCGTCGGCGAAATCATCTTCTGGGATGCTGCTGTCGAAAAAGAATCTGGCCAAGTGTCCGAGCCGTTCGATTGTCCTCATTGCGGCGCATCAACTGCAAAGCGATCGCTAGATCGGGCTTGGGAAACCAAGTACGACCAACTTTTAGGTCAATCAGTCAGGCAAGCCAAGCAGGTTCCGGTCCACATCAGCTACAAGGTCGGGCGCAGTAAATACGGAAAAGCACCGGACCAGTTTGATTTTGCGTTGTTGAGAAAAATAGATGAAGTAAACCCGAATATCTGGCTCCCCGCTTCACGCATGCCAGAAGGTGATGAGGCGCGCCGAAATGACGAGGCTGGAATTACTCATACTCATCAGTTTTTCACTCGACGGAATCTAATGGGGCTTGGTTTTTACCGCCACAGTCTCGGAAAGGTCTATCGTGGCGTGAATCTCACCTCCACGGCTTTGGTTGCCTCAAAGCTTTACCGCTTTCGTTCGCAAGGCGGCAGCTTTGGTGCAGGGGGTGGGCCTATGAGCGGGACTCTTTATATCCCTTCACTCATTAAAGAAATACCAGTCACTAAGCTCTTGAAAGAGCACATAGAGAAGCAGGCACGCCTCAAAGCCTCACGTCCTTTGGCAGGTAGCGCATTCGCGACAACAGGATCGGCGAGCAAGCTCCCGTTACCTTCAAGCTCGGTCGATTACATATTCGTCGACCCGCCTTTTGGGGCGAATATTCAGTACTCCGATCTCAACTACCTTTGGGAGTGTTGGCTTGCAGTTTCAACGAAAGTTGACTGCGAGGCGGTTGAGAGCAAGACGCAGGGCAAGTCGATCGATAAGTATCGAATGCTTATGGCTGAAACGTTCAAAGAAATGCATCGTGTTTTGAAGCCCGGTCGATGGATAACTGTCGAATTCTCTAACACCCAGGCTAGCGTGTGGAATGCAATTCAGACCGCAATCCAGGAGGCTGGTTTTGTTGTCGCCAACGTTTCGGCGCTCGATAAGAAGCAAGGTAGCTTCAAGGCGGTCACAACAACAACTGCAGTAAAGCAGGATTTGGTGATTTCCGCATACAAGCCAAACGGTGGCCTGGAAGACAGATTTGTGAAGTCGGGTGGTACCGAAGACTCGGTTTGGGATTTCGTCAGAACCCATCTTGGATATCTGCCGCGAGTGAAAGTTAAAGGTAGCGAGCTGGAGTTTATTGCCGAGCGCGACCCGCGAATCATCTTTGATCGGATGGTTGCTTGGTTTGTCCGACATAACGTGCCGGTACCAATGTCGACACAGGAATTTCAGGCCGGACTGGCTCAGCGATTTATTGAGCGCGATGGAATGGTGTTTCTGTCTGATCAAGTCGCCGAGTACGATAAAAAGCGACTGCAGGTTGCAGTGGCGCCGCAAATGGAAATGTTCGTTTCAGACGAACGCAGCGCTATTGACTGGCTGACGGACTATTTAAAACGGAGGCCGTCAACGTACCAAGAGGTGCATCCTGAATTCATCAGCCAACTGGGTGCGGCTTGGAAGAAGCATGAGTCCAAGCCAGAGCTTTCCGCCTTGCTTGAGGACAATTTCATTCAATACGATGGCACTGGCGAGGTGCCAAGCCAGATCCACAGTTATCTGTCTACAAATCACAAGGATCTGCGCGGTTTGGAGAAAAACAGTCCAGCCCTTGTGGCCAAGGCCAAGGATCGCTGGTATGTGCCAGACCCGAACAAAGCACAAGACTTGGAGAAGAAGCGCGATAAGGCGCTGCTCAAGGAGTTTGACCACTATCGAGCGTTCACCGGTCGCCGTCTGAAGGAG
>CALKWL010000097.1 GCA_938004235.1 uncultured Gammaproteobacteria bacterium | reverse complement strand
GACCACCGAGATCTACACTCTTTCCCTACACGACGCTCTTCCGATCTCAGACCCTCGCTCAATGAAGGCCGACCAGGATCAGGGTCATCTTTTGAAAGAGACGCATCCGACTTCTCATTCGTCAGATGTTCCACTCTCATTCTTATGTACCGATACTTTGCTTTCTCTGAATCACCGTCCGCTAATGCCATGGCTTTTGCCCACATGGTCTTTACCTGCTTTGATGATTCAACCTCCTTTGTGGCTTGGAGAAAGAGTTCCGAGTCATCCATTACAGTTACCCAAACGCTGATGAGGGAATTGATTGCGGAGCGAGTGCCTCGAAGCGCTCAAGTTTCCGCACTTTTCAGAACGTGATTAGCATTCTTGCACCTGGCGAAACGTTTCGTTTTCAAGCGCCGCGGCGATAGTCTGCTAGATGTTCATTGCGGAGGCTGCCAGTGGGAAGCTCCAACGATTCGGTCTGTGATTTCATCGCATTCCGCCTTTGCCGTGTCGGCCGCGATCGCACTTACAGCATCACGATCTCTCGCTTCCATTTCGTCCGCGAACCGTCGTTCTAATTGGCATTGGGTAAGCACACCTAGCTTGTCTACATGCATTGGTTGAACAATCGCATAGGCGATCTCCTTACCTTTGGCATGTTGATCTTCGGCCCGCTGGAACACCTCCTCCATGCCTGAAGCCATTGAGGCCGTGGAAAAAGGAAGAAGCAATGCGACGCTGACCCACCTGCTATCCATGTACACACCCACACTTGGACAATTCCTAAGTCGGTATCGGCAAGACAGGCGTTTTTTTGACCATAGGGCTTCCAGCCATGGGGGTTACAGGTAACGGCAGCTGCAAGTAAGCCCACTGATGGCGGTTAAGCGCCGACTCCTGATCGATGACCGAGCATCCCGCTTGACTCTTCGCCCTATGGCAGAGGTCTCAACCGAGGTAACTTCACGACAACCTTTTACCGGCGCATGTTGCTCCGCTGTTTGACTCATGGCTTCTCTTCGGGCGCCAACAAGCACCAATCAAGCCCATTCCCAAGATCATAAGTGGAAGACTAGCTGTCGCCGGGGCTGCAGCAACCTGACCGGCAATGATTAAGTTATCGATCGCGAAAGACCCCGAAGTTGTTACTCCTCCGTCTTCAAGCCCAAAATGTACAGACTTAATGCGTTGAGCGGATGCTATTCCCCAGAACACGAGATCGTTTGGCACCACCTGAAATACCGAAAAAGGAAGTACATATTGTGCTGTAGCGTTATTACCAAAAGTGACAAATGCGAAGTATGGGAAATCTTCTCTATTTTCCCGGATATCTATTCCTACGCCATATACGCCAATGGTGTCTCCAACCGAAGTTGAGGTGAAATCGAGCAAGAAAGATCCATTGCAGCCCGCACAATAGTAGTTACTGCTTCCTGGGACTCCGGGATGTTTTCCGACGGCGCTATTGCCGTCAGGATGTCCCGTAGCTACGTACTCCGTTTCACCCAACACGCTGCTCATTGCTGAATCGCTGATTGATAGGCCATTCGGATAGCGTGCCTCATAATCATCCAAGATGATCTGACTGGTATCGACCAAAAAGGCCGAGCGATCGCTGTACAATTCGTATGCCCACAATGATTGAGAAAGAAGCAGGCAACCCAGATAAACCGCGATCTTTCGCATTTGTGCGGCGTGATAGTGCGCTCGATGGCATGCGAGAGAACTCACTGCATAACCTCATGCGTCCATTTGTAACTACTATATAGGAAAGGCTTGCCACCCTCGCGGTCGGTAGCGACGACCCTTAGTTGAATTTTAGTTCCCACATCGTAGCTACGTATTCTCTTGGCGCATTCCACATTCATGCTTTGCGGAAATGGTTCTCCCGCACAGGGCCGAACCTTTCTTTTCTTAGTTCGGGCATCGAAATATACTTCTGCCCGAATAGTCAAATACTCGCTCGGATGCCTCCTTCCGATATTTACCATCCTTACCTCCGCTTACCCGAGCCAATTGCGCCAACAGTGACGTACATATTTCCTCCCTTAGCGCGACCACATAGCTTGTCAAAAGCGTCGGCTTCGCTCATTGACGAGAAACTCCGATTGAACAGCCTCCGCTTGTTGACC
>CALKWL010000096.1 GCA_938004235.1 uncultured Gammaproteobacteria bacterium | reverse complement strand
AAAAAGAAGGGCTCGTTATCCATTACGGTTTCACGCTCAACTACTTCGATGTTTGCTATGTTATGAATCATCATCGCGCCAGTTCCTCCACAATTTCCCGCCCTACGTCCAGCTTCTCGCCCAGGCGGTGGCTGTCCATGTGCCAGCGCCAGCCTAAGCCCCGGTTAGATACCCACTGCCCACAAACCGCACAGCGGCGGCGGGTGGTGATGGTGGGCACACGGCCGTTTCTCCGGGCAATCTTGCGGTGCGCGGTGCGAATAAGTGACAGCCTGCGCCGCCGTAAATCCATGCCCCGTTTGTTGGCCATGTACTGCTTCAGGTCTTCTTTCTTCACGGCCGTATAGCCAAACAGCTCCACCAACTTGATATGTGGCGCATGCTCTCGTAGGTGCCGCCACACCACACCTTTACCGGCCGAAACGCCCACAATGCGGGCCGCCTCGGTTTCGGTCGCGTAATCCGTTAAATCAGTCATTATTTCATCCTCTTGCCAGCTTTTCTTTTGCGCCTGGCCTTCTTGCTCAGTTGAACCGCTTTTGCTTTCGGGTAACCCACATGAAATCCCTGCCCCTCTGGACATGGATACACGTCCGGCGCCATTCCCAGGCGATCCTTCAGCTCGTCAACATGGAAGCTGGCGGCATCTTCGCTGAGGTGGGTTACCTTGCCGCAATTACACATGAGCCCACACGTCACGACGCACAATTGCCCCAATATGGGTCTGCGTCACTCCGTATTTTTCGCCAAGTTCCTGTTGACTTACACCACCTGTTGAGTATTCATCGCGAATAGCCATTATTTGGGATTCTGTCAATTTTGCGGCGGGATTGTTTTCGCCAGAAATGTTGATGGATGGCGGAACATAATCATCTGGCAAGGTGTGTGCCCACGCCCGACCTTGCATAATAGCGTCGATTGTCCCTCTGCTAACATTGTGTTTTTTCGCTAACCGAGAACGGGTAGCGCCAGATTTAACAAGAACACGAATCTTGACCACTTCTTCGTCTGTCAATTTGCTGGTGGCGCACCTTTCCCCGTGTGGCATCAGCCCCATTTCTGCTGCATGTCGTGAGTTTTGCTTAGGAGTAACCCACTCTAGATTCTCTGCTCTGTTATTCTCTTTGTTACCGTCAATATGATTGACCTGGTAATCGTCATCTGGCCGATCTCCCAAAAAAGCATAGGCAACTAACCTATGCACCGCTTCTGTCTTGCAGGCAAGGGGCTTGGCATTTATTGTTACGTAAAGATAATTCCCCGATCCCGCCACAGGTTTTAGTATTTTCCCCTTGATAGTCCGGTGTCTGTTTTCTCCACACCGAACGCGACGGCGCAAACTTTTAACGCGGCCGTATGATGAAACTTCGTAATAACCTTCATACCCCACGGCCTCGTTCCAGATTTCATTCATCATTGTTTGTCTCCGAAGGGGTCTACCCCACTATCCAGTAACTCCTGATAAAAACCGCGCAGCGCCTCATCCAGCGCGGCTTGCGCCCAATTCAAGCGCTGGGCCAACGCATCCAGTCCGTGCCACCGCGCCCAGCTGCGCATGATGCCGCGCAGGTATTGGCGGTCGATATGGCTGAGGGCACGGCCGTCCTTGAACTTCTCCACCGTGCGGCACAGGGTCGGGAAACGGCCGCGCACGTCGCGCCAATCGGCAAAAAGCAGCTTGCCCCGCTGCTGCACCGGCAGGTGATAACCAATGATGAGCGGCTTCACTTTGCGCTTGCTGACGAGATAGCGCAGGCGATTCCAACTGCGCTCTTTTGGCTCGTTGCGCAACATGTCGATGTAGTCGGCTGGGATGCCCACGGCCGCTGCCAGCACCATGAACGCATCCCCCGCCATCGACCAATCAAGCCCCGTGGCCCCACCCTTGCCCTTGTAGAAGGTCTGGGCCAGCGCGTCGCTGCGCAGCACGTACCAGTTGTCCCAGCGAATGGCTGGTAGGTGCCCCTCACGGATGCGGCGATTGATGACGGTGGTGCTGGTCAGGCCGTAATACTTGGCCACCTGCCCCGTGGTCCACCATGCGTCATCCCAACGCTCCTGGCGCATTTCCACCAGCCGCTTGATGCGCTGGTCCTTGATGCGGTGCACCTTCAAGTAAATCCAGTTGGCAGGCTGCACACACCAGCGCAGCAGCTGGAAGCGGTCAACGACGTGGATGTTGCGCTGGCCGGGGATGGTGCGCCCTGGCATCACGCCCATATCAATCAGGCGAATGACCTTCTTGACGCACATGCCCAGCATCTTGCCCACTTTGTTGGCCACAATATCGCCGGGCTGTTTGGATGGCGCGTGGTAGCCCTTGCGCGTCCAGCGGATTTTGACGGCCGTTGCCGTGCGGCCCAGCGCTGCGGCAATCTCTTCCATGCTGAGCACGCCCAGATTCTCGCGCAGAAACGTTTCTTCCTCTTCGGTCCAGACACCGCTGCGCTGGTTCACACCGTCCGTTTGCAGCATGGCCACCGGCACGGCCGTTTTGGAGCGGGCCAGCACCAACCGGGGGTTCACGCCGTCCTCAATCTGGGCCGCGTTCACGGTCATTTCGATCAGGGAATCCAAGTCAAGACCTATGTCGAAATCAGTCACCACTCACCACCTCGGCACTCGCGTCGCCACCCATCAGCCAGCGATACCCCGCCTCATCCAGAAAGACGGTGCCCAGCAAACGGCCGTTCCCGTCGCGGTAATCCAGCAGGTAGCTGATGTTGTCACTGGCGGTCAGCAGCAGTTTGCACAGCCAGAACACCAGCCACGTCTGCGCGGCGAAGCGGTAAGCACGGGCGTCGCCTGTCTCTTGCGGTTCCCCGCCGCGAATATCAAGAATTTCCAGGTAGCTCATGCCGTCACCACCTTGGCCAGCTGCTTAATGATTTCCACGCCGGGGCACTCACGGCAGATGGTGAGATCACGACCGTTTTTGGCGGCGCAGTCATCACAGGTTTGTTCAGCCGCTTCCAGCACCAGCGCCCAGGCCGGTTCTTCGCGCTTGCTCAGTTCCTTCAGGCTGCATGCGTCGCACATCGCTTGCGCAGATTCACGCATGGCCTGCCAGGAAACACGGCCGTTTTTCGAGTTGCCGTTTAAGGCCAGCGTAATGGCCGGGGTTTTGACCTGGCTTTTGGCTTGTTTGTTGTTGAGCGTTTGGGTTAGCTTCTTGGCGGCGGAAACACATGACTGAATGCTGGCCTTGCGGCTGCCCAGCGCCACGCCTAACTTCACGCGAGCCTGGCTGTCGGGAACATCCAGCAGCGCACGAGCCACGCGGGGGTCTTTGGGCAGACGTTTGGCAGCAACGGCCGTTTGAATCTCATCTTCCAGATCCAGCCAGAGCAGCGCATTGGTGATGAAGGTCGT
>CALKWL010000095.1 GCA_938004235.1 uncultured Gammaproteobacteria bacterium | reverse complement strand
CCTCACCACCTTTCTGACACCGATCCTGTTCAAGCAGGCCTATCGTGGGGATCGGTTGGCCAAGTATCGGAACGAAGGCGCCGGCTAAGCCCGCGCGCCACACCATTTCCGCGTAGCTTGGGTTGCGCGAAGCGAAGCCCAACACTCAGCGTTGCACAAACACCCCGCTAATCGTCACCCGCGACAAAGCTGACATCCCCGATCCAATTCCGGGCGCGCCTCGCCAGCCGATCTGACGTATCTTCGCCGTCAAACGACGCCGCCGAATGCCTGAGCATCGCGGCCGGCACATTGCTGAATGCGTTCACATTCACCACCGCAAACACCCGCCCCTCAATCTCGCTCGTCGCCACCGGCACCACGCCGCATAGCCGACACACATGAAAGTGCGCCGTGCGCGTGCCAAACGCGTATTGGGAGACAAGCTCGCGGCGCTTCACGCGGACGGTCAGCGCGCCCTGCGGATACGCCGTCCAGACGCCTCCGTACTTCGTACAAAAAAAGGCAGTCGCACGCGCGCGCCGGAATCTCGGACGGCGAGGGCGACCCGTCGAGTTCGAAGGAAATGTTGGCGCAGTGACAACCGCCCCGGATCAACATGGCGTTCAGCCTCCTGCCGCGTGTGGGCCGATCGCTTTTTCCATTCGGTAGTCATCCATCACGAAGCCCGCCCCGATATCTTGATTTGATCCCGACGCCGGATATGACACTGACGCCGCAGTCGGCCTCTCCGAGACGATTGCCGTCACGATGTCGCTGGCGTCGGCGCAGGAAACGTTCTCTCCTCGCTGAAAGCTACCTCGGCGGCCATCAACGGCGCGGCCTCGCCGAGAGCATGATGTATCCCCTCGAGCAGCGCGCGAGACAGGCTCGTGTCGCCACGCTTCGACGGTCAGCGGTTGAAGGGCGGGAGCACGACGATCATAAAAACCTTCTCCTCGTCGTCGAACTGGAACCCGATTCCCCTGGAGCGGTAGACCCAGGAAGGCCCGAGCGGCGCGCCTGTTGTAATGATTTCGGAAGGCTCGCCATACACGTCCTTGACTTGCGAGGCCGTGCTACCGCGCTGCACACCCTCAAATGTGCGGTATGGAATGATCCCGGGCGCATCGGCTGGATGGCCCTTGCTTACCTGGATCGTGGTCACGCGACCGGCCTCCTCCCAGAAACCGAGTCCGAGATGTCGCCAAAAATATGCATGGCTCCCCGGTGTGACCTCGGCCATGTGATAACCGCCTCCCAGTCTTGATAGCAGGTCCTCGACCTTCGCCCCGAGTTCGACGCTTGAGATCCGCTGGCCGGGGATGATGTGCGTGTCACCCTTCGCGACCGATGGCCAGACGATTCGGAGGGAGCAGACACTTGCCGCAAGCGGACCTGCGTTGCACAGGGTGAAACGAATGCCGCGGCGGTCGTAGTAGAAACTCGTCAACCCGCCACCAGTCACCGTTCGCTCAGGCGGGCCCATGAGGGTGACCAAATCCAGTTGGGGCATGCCAAGCTGAACGCCCTCGGGGGTGGCATGCCCAGACCATGGATATGACTCGCTCATGTTGACCGAGATCCAGACGACATTGCCCGTCACCGGATTGAATTCGACCCAAAGGCCGCTCGATTCCCATCTGAGAAGCACGAAGTCAGGTGATCCTTCCCCCACCGTGCCGGGCCCGAACAGCTTCTCGATGTCGGCGATCGTCCCCGCAAGCCGCAGCGGTCCGATGCGCTCGCCCGGCACGATTAAGCGATCCGACGGAGCCACCATGCCTGCCGCAGGAGCGGTCCCCACTGGCGGACGGACAGGAGATGCACAAGCGGTCACGAAAATGCTGATGACCGCCGCAATGGCAGTTACGAGATGACGATTCAATATGCGCACCATCGTGACCACCTCTGTCTGGAGAGGCTGATGCAGCCTCATTGATCCAACATAGCCGGTCGCCCGTAGCAGTCAACGCAAATGTCATGCCGCGCGGAAACGCGCATACACGATTGGGGCAAGTCTCAATACGGGTCGTTTAGACTTGAATGCTGTTTCGGTTGGGCACAGAGAGCAGCTTGGGCGCTAGCAGGGCTGGCGAGCAATTGATGGGTTTTCGGCGCGGATAGCGATAGTCGTGAGAGCCATACGGAGCGTTGCGCCGCGTAACCTGGCGGGCGTTTGGTCCCCGAGCGTGCGTACAGCGCGTAATTCTGTAAATTCGGGGTCGGGTCCTGAAACCCAGCATTTCTGTGTCCAAACGATGGATCAGATTGATTCATCCTGCAGATCAGAAAGTCGTATTCAAGACCTGATAATCATCTTGCCCTTGCTGCACGCTGGTCTCCCGAGGAGGCGTATTGTCGTGATTACGAAGTCATGACAAACGCGAATCGAACAGGATGCCGACATGGAACTGTTCGCAGGAGCAGCCCGGTCGGGCCTACTGCTTGGGCTTCATGCGTCCGAGCACATCCAGCATCGGGGTGGAGATATCGGTGTGGTGATGGACGACCTTCCAGCCGCCCCCCTCGCGACGATAGATATTGGTAACCCGGTGCTCGATGCTGACCTGCTCGCCGGCGAGTTCGAAGGTCCCTTGCTCGACACCCAGTTCGTACGCCGCGTCGCCGGCGACCTCGATGATTTGCTCACCGAGCCGAACCTCGCCGCCCGTGCAAATCTGTGCAACTTGCGCCCATGACGCCCAAACGCTGTCCCAGCCAAGCTGCCGACCGCCGACCGGATGCATGGTGGTGACCGCCGCGCTGTGCGACCAGATGTCTGCCAGCGCTGCGGCATCGCCATTGAGCATGCTGTTCAGTGCAGCGTAGAACTGCTGTGATGCCTTGAGAACGTCTTCTTTTGCAGACATGGCCGACTCTCCCGGGGTGAGTTGAGGCCTGCTCGAGACGCAGATCCCGGCAAGCTCTGGGGTCTTCCTATTACGGCCGGGTCATGGAAATACGCGATACGACCCGCAACATCGCCAACACCGGCCTGCCGCAGATAGCGAACAGAGACAGGCGACGGCGCTTGACTGGGCATGTGCCGAGGGGAGGCGATATCTTCTCAACATAGTCGAGGGCTTACGCCTTTCAAGTGGCAACGCCGTTTGGGCGAGTGAGGTGTGCAGTCGCAGGCGGGCGCGCGCCGCACCTGCGCGGCCATGTGGGGGCGAGGCGCAGGGTTAAGTTCGCCCTATTGCAACGGGGAGGCTAATGGGTGGCCCCGACGGCTAACGTGTTGTTCAAATGAGTTCGGAAGCCTCAAGAAGCCGTGCGGCGACGGAGGGCAGGCCGTTGCGTTCGAAGGCGCCGGCGAAGGCTTCAGGAGACAGGGGCGGGCGCTTGCGGCGCTGCCGCATTTTCTTCAGCGCGGTGATCGCGGGGATGTAGTCGAGATCAAGCTGGCTGACAATGAAACGGTCGGGGTGGATGACCTCGATGCCGAAGGGCTCGACGGCGGATGCGGGGAAGTCCTTGAGGTTGAATGTGATGATGCAGTCCGCGTGGCCGGCGATGGCGGCCGCCAGCACGTGGGCGTCGTTGGGGTCCGGGAGTGTGAGACAGGGGAGGAGTGCGGCGATGGCCGGTTCGGGCACCTCCCAGTCGAGCGCGGCGCAGCGCATGTGGTTGCGCCGAGCCAGGAGCTTGTCGGCCAGTTCAGGCCGGTCCTCGCCTAGATTCCGAATCCACTCTTTTTCGATGCGCTCACTCCATTTGGCGGCAAACAGGCCGGTGCTTGCGAGGCTGAGGAGCGCATCGCAGGTCAGGATGGGGTAGAGGGTGTTGGCATCGAGCAGCGCGGTGTAGTTCGCGTGCCCTGCCATCAGTAGTCGAGCCCCAGATCGTCGGCGTTGCTCGCCATGGCGTCGAGGGCGGCTTCGCGTTCGGCGCGCAGCTTCTGGCGGTAGGTTTCCAGATCTGAGACGGTGATGCGTCGGTGGGTGCCGACCTTGTGGCAGGGCAGGCGGCCGGCGTCGATCTCCTTGATCAGGAAGGGGCGAGATACGTTGAGTACGCGTGCGGCTTCGACGGTCGACAGTTCGTGGTCGTTGGGCACCAGCGTGAAGGGTTTGCCCTGGCTCATCAAGCCCAGCACCTGGCCGATGACGCGCAAGGCGGCCGGCGGCAGTTCGAGTGTGGCGCCCTCGTTGCCATTGGCGACCAGCCTGATCGACGGGGCGCGGGAGCGGTCGAGCGCTTCCATGATGCATTTTTGTGCGGCGAGCGCCATCTCCTGCTCTGCTGTCGTTTCAAGGCGCGGCAAGGCCTTGCTCGGACGCTTGGTTGTTTCCATGATTCTCCCCATGTCTTTTTTCATTGTCATGCCGAGGGCACGACATCCGGCGCGCTTGTTGGGCGAGTCGTTTAAGTGAATTAAACGAAATAAATGAAATAAGTGCAACTCGGTGCGATGGTTGGCGCGTCTGTCCGTGCGAACGGACACGCCAACGCAAGGTGCTCGACCCCCGCGTCCCTCAATGAAAATCCCGACTCCGCGTGGTCAATTCCGCCATCCAGTCCGTCAAA